>DAIMFE010000030.1:0-29654 GCA_036724805.1 Bacteroides sp. | reverse complement strand
CGAAATAAAACCACTAATTTTATGCCCGAGTTATTTGAGGAAATGCAGCGCAAAACGCAGAATCAGGCACGGTTGCCAATTCGTTACCTCGCATCGCTGAAAATCCAGCTTTAAGCCTTTTGTTCAAAAGGTTATATCCACAAGATTAGACTTTATTATAAAAACAAAACAGGTATCGTACAAGCACATTATAGTGTAAAATCAAGTGATAGATAGGTGATAGATTTTTTGTATAAAATCTCTTGTATAGCGATTAATCGGCATGTTTAGAGCATACCGAGAGGACGTAGGCAATTTGCCGGGAGAAGATAGGTATTCCGTCGGTACAACGTAGGTGTTGTCTTTCCCTACAAATGCTACGTTGCATTTTTTCAAATGCTACGTGCATTTTCGAATTAGCAACGTGCTGTTGGGAGAAATGCAACGTGCATTTGGTAAAAAACAAAGCCCACCGTGTTTCAGATTAAAACACGGTGGGCTTATTATACGATGTAATAGCGTTTTCTATTTCAGTTCGAACGGTACAACCCCTTTGATATCTGTAGCAGACGCAGCAATAATAGCTTCAAACTTACCAGGCTCTGCAACCCATCCTTTTTTTGCAGGGTCGTAAAAGCTCAAGGCATCTTTTGCTATTGTAAATGAAACCTGTTTTTCTTCCCCTGGTGCAAGTTTCACTTTCTTAAAAGCTTTAAGTTCTTTTACAGGGCGGGGTAAAGAAGATTTTTTATCACTAACATACAACTGTACAATTTCCTGTCCTTCGATTGAACCGGTGTTTTTAACTGTAACAGTAAAACTTATGGTATCATCTGCATTCATTGTGGTTTTATTGGCAGAAGATTTTCCATATTCAAAAGTAGTATAGCTTAACCCATAGCCAAATGGGAAAAGCGGTTTGCTTTTTTTCTGCATATCCGCCCAACGATAACCTACAAAAATTCCTTCATTATAAGTAATATCAACCGTATCTCTTTTATTGGCCAATTGAACGGGGTCTCCAGGATATTCACCTAATTTATGAGCACCCACGTCTTCTAATTTAGCAGGAAAAGTGAAAGGCAATTTACCCGAAGGATTGGCATCTCCAACCAATACAGATGCCAAGGCATTTCCTGTTTCCGATCCCAGGTACCAACCTTGTACAATAGCAGGAACTTCATTTACCCAAGGCATAGCCACAGCGTTTCCCGAAATATTTACTACCACAAGGTTTTTATTGGCTTTGGCAAGTTCACTTATCACTTTATCCTGATTGTAAGGAAGACTAAGCGATTTTCGATCGGCACCTTCGCAATCCTGATGGTTGCTTTTGTTTAATCCGCCAACGAATATTACATAATCCGAACTCTTAGCTACATTCACAGCTTCGGCAAGAAGTTCATCGAAAGAACGTTTCTCTGTTAAATCCTGGCCGGATACTACACCATTGTAACTTCCTGTAGGATCTCCTACGTATCCACGGGCATAAACCACTTCGGCTTTCGAACCTACACGGTTACGGATTCCATCGAGCGGAGATATTTCATATTTAACTTTTAAGGAAGAGCTACCCCCTCCTACCGTCATCATTTTCATGGCATTTTCACCAATAACTGCAATGCGTTTTGTTGTATTTAAGTTTATCGGCAATACGTTATTTTTGTTTTGAAGTAAAACAATACCCTCTTCGGCTATTTTACGTCCGGCTAATCCGTGCTCGGGAGAATTAAGCGAGCCTAATGGCTTATTTTTATTCATAGCTGTGCGGAAACCCAAACGAAGTACCCGGCGTACTTTATCATCCAATTCTTTGGTTCCTACTTTTCCCGATTTTATTAAGTCAAGATAAGGTTTTGCCATCAGATAATTGTCGTATGCGTTGGTTGCTCCCATGGTAAGTCCATCTGTCCATGTTCCGAATTCAAGGTCAAGGCCGTTATAGATAGATTGCATGGTATCATGAGTACCCCCCCAGTCGGATACCACTGCGCCATCAAATCCCCAATCGCGTTTCAAAATATCATTTAAAATATATTGGTTATGACATAGATGCTGATTCTTATATAAATTGTAAGCCCCCATTATAGTCCAGGTTTTTCCTTCCTGTACAGCAGCTTTAAAAGCCGGAAGATAGATTTCGTAAAGGGCGCGATCATCAAGAATAACATTACTTGTATGGCGGTTAAATTCTTGATTGTTGAGTGCAAAATGCTTCACGCATGTTGCCACACCGTTTTCCTGAACTCCTTTAATATAAGGAACAACCATTTTCGAAGCCAGGTAAGGATCTTCTCCCATGTATTCGAAGTTACGGCCGTTAAGTGGTGTACGGTAAATATTCACTCCGGGGCCTAAAAGAACATCTTTTTCGCGATAACGAGCCTCTTCGCCTATTGATTTTCCATACAGATAGGACATATCTTCGCTCCATGTAGCAGCCAGGCAGGTTAACGCAGGAAAAGCAATACAAGAGTCGTTTGTCCAGCCGGCTTGTTCCCATTCATCCCATAATACTTCCGGACGAATTCCATGTGGGCCATCAGTCATCCAGAGTTCAGGAATACCTAAACGTTGAACTCCGGCAGAGCTAAACTTTGACTGTGCATGGATAATGGCAATCTTTTCTTCCACACTCATACGTTTCAATGCGTCTTCTACCCTTTGTTCTATGGGTGCGGCATCATCTAAATAAAGAGGTTTTTGTGTTTGTTGTGCAAATGCAGGAATCGCAAAGAGCGAGAGTCCTAATACAATCTTTTTAATTTCCATGATTTATTATTTTAAGAGTAATTAATAAACAGTAGCTACTATCTACCAACTACTAATTTATTTCCAATCCTAATGATTTTATATATCCTTTCTGAACCACGCAATTCTTGAACTTACAAGCCTCAAGGAAATCTTTCATTGCTTTTCGGGCTACTTCCTGGTTTGGCCGTGCCTCTCGGATTTCCCTATACGTGCTTCTGGGGGCTTCGGAGAATTGAACTACAAGATCCCAATCCTCTGGTGGAGTGATTCCAACAAAGCAAGAACTTTGCATTTTCTTATAGGGCCAGAAGGTCCAGCCAATATTATTCTCTTCCATTGTTTTGCAAAATTCCGCTTGCCATTCATCCGTATTATGTCCGATTTCACCCATATACATAGGGAGATTCACTTTGTCGCGGAAGTTGATTATTTTTATTATTGCTTCTTTGGTTGGCTCTCCACCATACCTATGACAGGTATACATTATTTTATCATCAAATGTTGAATCGGTTAACGGCTCAAAGTTTCCATTCCATTGCGAACCGCCCAATAAGATAATATGGTTTTTATCGACCTCGCGAATTGCGGCAACTCCTTGTTTATATATACCCTCCAATTTAGCTTCCAGTTCCTTTTTATTTTCCATATAATTCGGAATGGGTTCATTAAATAGCTCATATCCCAGAATTACCGGTTCATTTTTATAGTAATCTGCTATAGAACGCCAGATTTCGCAATATTGTTTTTGGCTTGTAGCGCTTTCGAACAACCAAGGATAACCATAGCTATCATCAATATTATCTCCGGTTTGACCGCCGGGAGCATCATGCATATCAAGAATAAGATAAAGTCCTTCTTCTCTGCACCATTTAACTACAGAATCTATCCGTGCAAACCCATCCTGATTGGCGGTAAGTCCCATATAATCTTCATCGGTAAAAAGCTTATAATGGAAAGGCAAACGTATGGTATTGCTTCCTGTGTTCTTAATGAAAACAACATCATCTTTTGTTATGTAGTTTTCTTTAAATTCTTTCCAGAATTCAGCGGTGAAATCGGGTCCTACCATCTGGCAAAACATTTCATTGATGAACCTTGCCGAATTAGTTTTATTGAATTTAAACATGTATCCTTCAGGATTAACCCAATTACCCAGATTAGTACCTTTAATAAAAAGTTTGGTTCCATCGGGTTTTATCAAATCAGGCCCGCTGATTGTTATAAACTTACCCGGTTGCGTTACACTTGTATCACATGCTGTTAGTGCAAATAAACAACATATCGACAGAAAGAGAGAATGAATGTGTTTCATGTTTTCAAGATATTTTTTAAAACCCTGTAAATATCATCATAATATGAAGATATAGACAGGGTTTTACTACATCAATAATACGTCAAAAGAAGAATTACTTCTTCCATCTATATGAAATAACCGATTTAGCCGGAACATTATAGGTGAAATGGTGCTTTTCATCGCTTATGGTAATCATTTTATTTTCCGCCATATCGTTCAATAAAACAAAAGCATAGGTTCCATCGGTATTTTCAAAAGCAGCATACATTATGCCGGTATCAGTATAACCACTTGTTCCAATGCGAGTTGCTCCCGGTTTCACCACCGCCGATAAATGACTGATTATATAATAATGTGAATTACGAACAATCGTTCTATAATCGGATTTATCGATATCTACCGCTCCATAGCACGTTTGGCAACCACCATCACGATTGGGACCACGCTCGCTATCGAGCATCAAATTCCATACAATAGCCCCTTTGCACCAATTGTTTGCAGTTCCAAGAGCTACTTCACGCATATCTTTCATTAAACGGGTAGTTAGATTTTTCCCATCGTTCCAGGTTCCAATAGATGTTTCTGTGAAAACAAGTTCTTTATCCGGGCGCTGATCATGAATATAATTCAGCTCTTCTCTGTTGCCACCATAATTATGATAGGCAGCGCCGGTAAGATAAGAAGCAGCTTCAACATCTTCATAAATTTGAAGCGGATAACCCTTCTGCTCAGTCATGTTGTCGTAATTATAGTTGTGGTCGAAAGCATAAATTTTAGTAGTTAAACCGGCTTCTCTCATTTTGGGTCCGAGACCCTTTTTTATAAATTCGAGTTCTTCCTTCCATCCCATAAAGAGAGATGCAGAATTTCCTCTATTCAAGGGTTCGTTTTGTGGAGTTATCGAGTATATATTAATTCCTTCGGCTTCCATTGCCTGAATCCATTTTACAAAATAAGTTCCATAATCAGTATAGTATTTAGGATTCAAATGTCCGTCTGTCCAACCATCGAACGGTTCTAAATCAGTAAGGTTATTCACTTTCATCCAGCGTGGGCAAGTCCATGGAGAACCCATTATTTTAATATCGGGATTAATGGCAAGAATTTCTTTCAGAACAGGTAATACATATTCTTTTTCCTCGCTCTGCAATGCAAAGTTTTCCAGTCCTTCTTCATCGCAACAGGTATATTCAGATAAGGAAAAGTCTGAGCATCCTATTGAAATTCGGATATAGCTATGCCCCATTCCCTCTTTTACGGAAAAAGTTTCGGTAAGGAATCTGGTACGATCTTCTTTAGTCATTTTCAACAAATTGTAGCAACTTGAACCGGTTACGGCAGTTCCAAAACCATCCATCGTTTGGCATTTTATTGAAGGATCGATATTTATATTGTTTGGCGCCATATTATCTTTTTTACTAAAACGGATTCCTTCCCATTGAAGATCGTATGCGCGATTATTGGTTGTTATCAGCAATTGTACATCAGTGTTATCGTTTCCACAACCTACAAATACAATTATCCAGGCAATGCCACAAAATAAATTTCTTAAGTTCATACTTTTATCTTTTTAGTTTAATTTTAAATGTCCCAATCGAGATCATTTTATTCATTCGTTAGTTTTCATAAATGAGAAGATATTGTGCCTCAGTCCTTATTAATAAACAAAAATAAATAAAATAATTTCAAAAAGCAGAACAAAGTATTAATTTTGAATTATGAATTTTAAACTACCATGATTTTAAATTACATCTGGATCGGCTTTTTCGTTATTGCTTTTATCGTTGCCCTTATACGTCTTCTGTTTTGGGGTGATACCGAAATTTTTACTGAAATAATTAATTCCACATTCAGTTCTTCGAAAAATGCTTTTGAGATATCTTTGGGATTAACAGGTATTCTGGCTCTTTGGCTAGGAATAATGAAAATCGGTGAAAATAGTGGCTTAATAAACAATTTATCGCGCTGGTTAAGCCCGGTATTATGTAAATTATTTCCCGAAATACCCAAGGGTCATCCGGTAATGGGATCCATGTTTATGAATATATCTGCCAATATGCTTGGATTGGATAATGCGGCAACTCCCATGGGGTTAAAGGCCATGAAAGAGTTAGAGGAATTGAATCCTAAAAAGGATACTGCTACCAATTCTATGATTATGTTCCTGGTATTGAATACCTCCGGACTTATGCTGATTCCAATAAGTATTATGGTTTATCGCGCAGAATTAGGAGCCGCTCAACCAACTGATATTTTTATTCCTATATTATTAAGTACATTTACATCCACCCTCGCCGGTGTTATAGCTGTAAGCATTTCTCAACGGATCAATCTTTTTACTAAAGGTACATTGGTATTTATGTTGTGTTTAAGTCTATTCTTTGGGGTAATCATTTATCTCTTTACTACAGTACCCCGCGAACAACTTAATACTTATTCCACTCTTGTTACCAATATGATTCTCTTCTCGGTAATTGTGTTTTTTATAGTTAGTGGATTAAGAAAAAAAATCAATGTGTACGATTCATTTATCGAAGGTGCGAAAGAAGGATTCACAACTGCTGTAAGAATAATCCCCTATCTTGTTGCATTCCTTGTAGGAATTGCCGTATTCCGTACTTCCGGTGCTTTAAATCTTATTGTAGATGGAATTGGCGCTTTCTTTGGCTTTCTGGGGGTAGATACCCGTTTTGTCGGTGCTCTTCCTACTGCTTTTATGAAATCATTAAGTGGTAGTGGTGCCAACGGACTAATGATTGATGCAATGAAAGAATATGGAGTAGACTCTTTTGTTGGAAGAGCGAGTAGTGTTGTACGTGGGGCATCGGATACAACATTCTATATATTAGCGGTATATTTCGGATCAGTAGGTATTTCCAAAACACGAAATGCTGTTACTTGCGGATTAATTGCTGATTTTTCCGGGATTATAGCGGCAATTCTATTTAGTTACCTGTTTTTTGGGTGATCACATACTATTACCGCAGGAAACTTAGAACTTAAAATTTAGAACTTATATGGTATGTTTTCAGGCAGAGGATATTGAAATGCCTCACATAGAAAAAGAGAGAATTAACAAATGGATCCGCAATGTGGCTGAAAGTTATTCTAAAAAAACGGGCGACATAAATTACATCTTCTGTTCAGATGAAAAGATATTGGATGTTAATCGACAGTATCTTCAACATGATTATTATACAGATATAATAACCTTTGATTACACAAAGGGTAACAAAATATCTGGTGATTTATTTATTAGTCTGGATACGGTAAGAACGAATTCAGAACAATTCAATACTCCTTATAATACAGAATTGCTTCGCGTAATTATTCACGGTGTTCTTCATCTGTGTGGAATAAATGACAAAGGTCCGGGTGAACGTGAAATAATGGAAGCTGCAGAAAATAAAGCTTTAACTATTTATTAGCCACGGATTGCTATTAAATCTGTGTGATCCGTGCAATCTGCGTCTAATTATTAATTCTAATTGTTGTAACTTTGCATTTTAATTGTAGAAAGATAAATTACCACATGGTAATTTCATTTCTCAAAATTCAATTCTCAATTTAAATATATGGATTTTAAATACGATGTTATTGTTATTGGCGCTGGTCATGCCGGGTGCGAAGCCGCAGTCGCTTCTGCAAATCTGGGCTCAAAAACCTGTCTTATTACAATGGATATGAATAAGGTAGGGCAAATGAGCTGTAACCCTGCTGTTGGTGGTATTGCCAAAGGACAGATTGTTAGAGAGGTAGATGCGCTAGGTGGACATATGGGATTAATAACAGACCAAACCGCTATACAGTTTCGTATGCTGAACCGTTCCAAAGGTCCTGCTATGTGGAGTCCCCGAGCCCAATGCGATCGTAACAAATTTATCTGGGCGTGGAGAGAAGTACTTGAAAACACAGACAATCTTCACATTTGGCAGGATACCGCAAAAGAAATATTAGTAAATAATGGAGAAGTAACCGGATTAGTAACATTACTGGATGTTACTTTTCATGCGAAAACAATTATTCTCACTGCGGGAACTTTCCTTAATGGATTAATGCATGTTGGCAAAACCCAAATAGCCGGTGGAAGAATGGCCGAACCTGCTTCTTGCTATTTAACCGAATCCATTGCTCGTTATGGGGTTCAATTTGCCAGAATGAAAACAGGAACTCCGGTAAGAATTGACGGAAGAAGCGTTGATTATAGTTTAATGGACATTCAAGATGGAGAAAGCGACTTCCATAAATTTTCTTTTATGGATACTAGTGCTCGCCATCTCAAACAACTTCAGTGTTGGATATGCTTCACCAATGAAGAGGTACATGAAGTTTTAAGAGAAGGCCTACCCGATTCACCTCTATACAATGGGCAGATTAAAAGTATTGGCCCGCGATATTGTCCAAGCATTGAAACAAAGATAGTAACCTTTCCCGAGAAAACACAGCATCAGTTATTCTTAGAACCGGAAGGTGAAACCACACAGGAACAATACCTCAATGGTTTTTCGTCTTCACTCCCACTCGATATTCAATTGAAGGCATTACGAAAAGTTCCTGCATTCAAAAACTTAGTTATTTATCGTCCGGGTTATGCTATTGAATACGATTTCTTCGACCCAACACAGCTTAAACATACATTAGAGTCTAAGATTATAAAAAACTTATTCTTTGCCGGACAAGTTAACGGAACAACAGGATACGAGGAAGCTGCCGGGCAAGGGATTATTGCCGGCATAAATGCTCACATAAACTGCCACGGTGGCAATCCGTTTACGCTGGGAAGAGATGAAGCCTATATTGGAGTACTAATCGATGACCTAGTTACCAAAGGCGTAGATGAACCCTACCGCATGTTTACTTCTCGCGCTGAATATAGAATACTACTCCGCCAAGATGACGCTGACATCCGCTTGACAGAAAAAGCGTGGAAACTTGGATTAGCAAAACAGCATCGCTACAGCCTTCTGGAAACTAAAAAAGAAGCAATCGAACGGATTATTTCATTTACCAGAAATTATTCTATTAAAGCAGAATTAATAAACGATGGATTAGAAAAACTAGGGACAACTCCTTTACGACAGGGATGCAAACTGATTGAGCTTATTAGCCGCCCACAAATAACGATAGGAAACATAGTCGATTATATTCCGGCTTTTAAAAAAGAATTAGATAATATACTTGAGAGAAAAGAAGAAATAATTGAAGCTGCCGAAATTCAAATAAAATACCAGGGCTATATCGAAAGGGAAAGAATGATTGCAAACAAACTCTCTCGTTTAGAAACTATAAAAATAAAAGGCAGATTTGATTATAACAACATTCAATCTCTTTCAACTGAAGCTCGCCAGAAGCTAATAAAAATAGATCCGGAAACAATTGCACAGGCGAGTAGAATACCAGGAGTTTCTCCTAGCGATGTAAATGTTCTACTTGTTTTATCTCAAAAAGAAAGCAATGTTCCACGTGAAACAAAAAACTAAAATATTTAAGTTAAAACAATGATAACCAGAGAAAAAAAGTTAAAAGACAACGTTAGAAACATTCCGGACTTTCCAATACCGGGCATACAGTTTAAAGATGTAACCACATTATTTAAGGATGCAGAATGCCTGAAGATTCTTTCGGATATAATGTATGAAAAATATAAAGATAAAGGCATAACAAAAGTTGTTGGCATTGAGTCCAGAGGTTTTATAATGGGACCTATTTTGGCTACTCGCTTGAATGCAGGGTTTATTCCCATACGTAAACCGGGCAAATTACCAGCCGATGTTATACAGGAAACTTACAATAAAGAATATGGGATTGACGCCATCCAAATACATAGAGATGCTTTATCAGAAAATGACATTGTTCTTCTACATGATGATCTTTTAGCTACTGGCGGCACAATGATTGCTGCTTGCCACTTGGTAAAGAGATTAAATCCAAAGAAGATTTACGTGAACTTTATCATAGAGTTGACAGAACTACATGGGAAAGAATTATTCGATAAAGACCTTGAGATAGAAAGTATATTAGAATTATGATAACAGTTACGAGTTACAACTCATAACCTGTAACTTACATATGGATACACTGGATTTAAAAACACCCGAATATCTGAAAGGCATCGTTTCAAGCCTCCCAGAGAAGCCCGGCATCTATCAATATTTAGATGCAAATAATACTATTATATATGTAGGTAAGGCAAAAAACTTAAAAAAGAGGGTCTATTCCTATTTCAGCAAAGATCATACTAATGGAAAAACCAGAGTTCTTGTTAGCAAGATAAAAGACATCAGGTACATTGTGGTTAACTCCGAAGAAGATGCTTTGCTATTGGAAAACAATCTTATTAAGAAGCATAGGCCCCGCTATAATGTTATGCTGAAGGATGATAAAACTTATCCTTCCATCTGTGTAGCCAAAGAAAATTTCTCGCGGATATTTAAAACAAGAAAGATTCTAAAAAACGGTTCTACCTACTTTGGTCCATATAGCCATGTTAAGACTCTGTATGAATTAATTGATTTGATAAGAAAGTTATATCCGATACGTACTTGTAATCTAAATCTTACTCAGGAGAATATCCAGGCAGGAAAATTTAGTGTATGTCTGGAATATCACATTAAAAACTGCGCTGGTCCATGTGTAGGATTACAGTCATTAGAGAATTACCAGCAAAATATAGAAGAAGTTAAAGAGATACTTAAAGGAAATACGCGAAAAATTAGCCGCAACCTCTATAAAGAAATGGAAACTTTATCTTCTGAAATGAAGTTTGAAGAAGCTCAAAAAGTAAAAGAGAAATATACCATTCTTGAAAATTACCGGGCAAAATCAGAAGTTGTTAATCCTTCTCTTCATAATATTGATGTTTTTTCTATTGAAGAAGACGGTGAAAAATCTGCCTTTATTAACTATCTACACATCACTAATGGAGCCATAAACCAGGCCTTTACATTCGAATATAAGAAGAAACTGGATGAAACAAAAGAAGATTTGCTACAGCTTGGTATAGCAGAAATGCGGGATAGATACAAAAGTACTGCGCGAGAAATCATAGTTCCTTTTCCTATAGATTTGGAACTGAATGATATTACTATAAGTGTACCGCAAAAAGGGGATAAAAAGAAATTGTTGGATTTATCAAGATTAAATGTTCTGCAATATAAAGCTGATAGAATGAAACAGGCCGAACAGCTTAATCCGGAGCAACGTACTGTTAGACTAATGAAAGAAATCCAGCAGGATTTACATCTTCCAAAGGCACCATATCAAATAGAATGCTTCGATAACTCAAATATACAGGGTTCGGATGCTGTAGCTGCCTGTGTGGTGTTTAAAAAGCTAAAACCATCTAAAAAAGATTACCGCAAATATATTATTAAAACGGTTGAAGGTCCTGATGATTATGCTTCTATGAAAGAAGTAGTACACAGAAGGTATAAACGAGCCATTGAAGAAGAATTACCCCTACCCGACCTGATTATAACTGACGGTGGAAAAGGACAAATGGAAGTTGTACGACAAGTTATTGAGGAGGAATTAAAGCTAACTATTCCAATTGCTGGTCTTGCAAAAGACAGAAAACATCGTACTTCCGAGCTTCTTTATGGATTTCCACCTCAAACAATTGGATTAAAACAAGGAACTCCATTGTTTAAATTGATGGAGCACATTCAAGATGAAGTTCACAGGTTTGCTATAACCTTCCACCGAGATAAGCGAAGTAAACGCCAGGTAGCTTCTGCTTTAGATGAAATTAAGGGGATAGGTGCCAAAACAAAAACTCTCCTACTTCGGCAATTTAAGAGTGTAAAACGAATCAAGGAGGCCACTTTGGAAGAATTATCTACAGTCGTAGGACCGTCTAAAGCACAACTAATAAGGGATAGTTTAAATATTGATAAAGAAAAATGAGAGTAGTAATTCAACGTGTTACACATGCATCTGTAACCATCAATGACCGATGTAAATCGGCTATAAAAACCGGACAATTGATTCTGGTTGGTATAGAAGAGGAAGACAACAATGAAGACATTGAATGGCTCTGCAAGAAGATTATCAACCTGCGAATATTTGATGATGATAATGGAGTAATGAATAAATCAATATTGGATATTGATGGTGAAATTTTAGTTATCAGTCAATTTACACTTCATGCATCAACGAAAAAGGGAAACCGCCCTTCTTATATAAAAGCAGCAAGGCCGGAAACCGCTATCCCCTTTTATGAGAAATTTTGCAATGAATTATCCACTGCATTGGGCAAGGAAATTGAAACCGGAGAATTCGGAGCAGATATGAAAGTAGAGCTATTGAATGATGGCCCGGTAACTATTTGTATGGATTCAAAGAAAAAAGAATAATAAGTATGACTTTAGAACAAGCCCAGAAGGAAGTAGATAGTTGGATAAAAACTCATGGAGTAAGGTATTTCAATGAGCTTACCAATATGACTATTCTTACCGAAGAAGTAGGAGAACTGGCTCGGGTAATTGCCAGAAAATATGGTGAACAATCATTTAAAGAAGGAGAAAAAGATAATATTGCAGAAGAATTAACGGATATTTTATGGGTTTTACTGTGTTTGGCCAATCAAACAGGAGTAGATCTCACTGAATCTTTTTCTAAAAATCTGGAAAAGAAAACTAACAGAGATAATAAAAGACATATCAATAATCCAAAATTGAAATAAAATGGAGCATAATCACAATGATTTATCAAAGTATGAACATGCTTTAAGCATGTACAATACCAATATTAATGATAGCGAGATCAAAGAAAAAGTTGCAAAATTAATCACTTCAAAGGTTGAAGCAAATAATACAAAAGCTATTAAAAAACTTTTATTCAGCTGTATTGATCTTACTTCTCTCAACAGCACCGATAGTGATGAAATCATAATGAATCTCACTGAAAAAGTCAATCTATTCGAAGATCAACATCCTGATTTAGAACCTGTTGCATCTATTTGCGTTTATCCTAATTTTGCACAGATAGTTCGTGATACTTTAGAAGTAGAAAAAGTTAAAATAACCTGTGTGTCGGGTGGCTTCCCTTCTTCACAGACATTTACAGAAGTAAAAATAGCCGAAACATCTTTGGCTATTATGGAAGGTGCCGAAGAAATTGATATAGTTATGTCAATTGGTAATTTTTTATCCGGGAATTATAAGGAAATGTGCGAAGAAATTCAGGAAATAAAAGATGCATGCAGGGATCATCAGTTAAAAGTAATTCTGGAAACAGGAACTTTGCTAACTGCATCAAACATAAAAAAAGCCTCACTCCTATCTATGTACTCAGGGGCTGACTTTATTAAAACATCTACCGGTAAATCGCAACCGGCTGCAACTCCGGAAGCAGCTTATGTAATGTGCGAAGCTATCAAAGAATATTATAACAAAACGGGTTATAAAACCGGTTTTAAAGCTGCCGGCGGCATTAATACGGTAAACGATGCATTGATTTATTATACTATTGTAAAAGAAGTTCTGGGCGAAGAGTGGTTAAACAATGATTTATTCCGTTTAGGCACAAGTAAACTGGCTAATCTTTTATTATCTGATATTGAAGATGAGGAATTAAAATTCTTCTAACTTAACTTTCGTGAGGCATATCTTAACTCTTTTCCAGTAAGGAAGTTCATTTTTCTTAGGAAAAAGTTAAGATACTCTTTCGTTACCTATTTATTCCTCTCCACTACAAATTCGGCAAAATGATACAAGGAAGATCTAAATTCTGATCCCGGTAATTTATCGAGCATTTTAAAAGCTCTAGCTTGGTATTCATACATTTTACCTGTAGCGTAATCAATACCACCGTTGGTTTTGGTATATTCAACAAGTTCTTTTATTTCCTTCATTGAGGCTTCGCCATCCCTTACTTTAAAAGCTACTCTCCTTGCCCATTTATCATTTTTCGCATTTAACACATAAATAACAGGAAGCGTAAGTTTACCCTCAACCATGTCGTTACCTGTAGGTTTCCCTATTTCTTCGCAGTCGTAGTAATCAAAGATATCATCCTTAATTTGGAAAGCAATACCTAAGTATTCACCGAAAATTCTGGCCCATTCTATCTGTTCTTTAGTAGCATCAACGGATAATACACCCACCACAGTACACGCAGAAAACAATGCTGCAGTCTTTTTACGAATCACATCAAAATAAATATCTTCAGAAAAGAATTCGGTTTTAATATTGGATAATTGGAGGAGCTCACCTTCGGAAAGATCTTGTCCTAAAGTAGAAATTGTATCAATAATTGACGGTGTTTCTGTTCTTCCGGCCTCTACTAAACAAGTTGCCAACAGATAGTCTCCGCCAAGAATAGCCACTTTATTATTAAAGATAGCATTTACCGATAACTGCCCCCTACGTTCTGAACTTTCATCTACCACATCATCGTGTACTAAACTGGCTGTATGCAAAAGTTCCAAGGCTACTGCAGCATGCAACGTTTTATCAGTTATTTTTCCAAATAATCCTGCAGAAAGCAAAACCAAAATAGGACGCATCTTCTTACCGTTCCGTTGCCTAAGATGATCAAATATTTCATTGAGCAAATCATTAGAACTAGCTAATGACCTACACATGCAATTATTAAATAATTCCAGTTCGGTAATAATCGGTGATGTTATATTTACTAATTGATCCATGGTTTTCAAATCAAGTACAAAAGTAGTATTAATTTTGAATTTTATATGAAGAATTAGATATGAAAAGCCACTCTTCATGGAGCAATTCAAAATTCATAATTTTATAATTCATAATTCTTTTGTACTTTTACTTCTATTAAACCAAAAACAATAATTAATGGTTCAAAATAACCCTCAAATGGAAGAAAACACTAAGCTTTTTTTTCTTGACGCCTATGCACTCATCTATAGGGCATATTATGCGTTCATCAAAAACCCTAGAATAACATCTAAAGGAGTTAATACATCGGCTATATTCGGCTTCGTTAATACATTGGAAGATGTATTGAAAAAAGAAAATCCAACCCATATTGGTGTTGCGTTTGATCCGCCAGGACCTACATTCAGACATGAAATATTTAAAGAATACAAAGCTCAACGACAGGAAACACCGGAGGATATTCGTTCATCGGTTCCAATTATTAAAGAAATAATTAAGGCATATAACATTCCTATTCTGGAAATTTCGGGATATGAAGCGGATGATGTTATAGGTACCCTTGCTACCAAAGCAGGATTGAAAGGCATTAAAACTTATATGATGACTCCTGATAAGGATTATGGTCAACTAGTAACGGATAATGTGTTTATTTACCGCCCCAAATACGGAGACAAAGAATTTGAAGTAATGGGTCCTGATCAGGTAAAAGCCAAATATGATATCTCCTCTCCCACTCAGGTTATTGATATATTGGGATTAATGGGCGATGCTTCCGACAACATTCCGGGATGTCCGGGTGTAGGAGAAAAGACAGCTCAAAAACTAATATCCGAATTTGGAAGTATCGAAAATCTTCTAACGCATACCGATGAATTAAAAGGTGCATTGAAAACCAAAATCGAATCGAATAGCGAAATGATAACTTTCTCCAAATTTCTCGCAACAATAAAAACAGATGTTCCGATTGAATTGGATATGGAAGGTTTAATTCGCGAAAATTGTAATGAAGACAAATTACTTGAAATTTTCGAAGAACTTGAATTTCGTACATTAATAGAACGAACTTTAAAGAGAGAAAAAGGAATCAGTTCGGAAAAGGAAAAAACAGTAAAAACAGGTTCACTTCAAGGCTCTCTCTTTGATTTTTCTACGGACGAACACACAGTTGAATTAAAATACGAGAATCTCGCGTGCTTAAATTCCTTAAAATACAACTATCAACTTATTGATAATCAAGAAAAAAGAGAAGAAATCATTCAAACATTACTTACAAAAGAAATTATCAGTCTGGATACGGAAACAAGTGGAATGGATCCAATGAACTGTGATTTGGTAGGAATGAGTTTTAGTTTTGAAGAAAACCAAGCTTATTATGTCCCCATTCCTGAAAAGCAGGAAGAAGCGTTAAAAATATTAAATGACTTTAGGCCTGTCTTCGAAAATGAAAATTCTTTGAAAGTGGGACAAAATATGAAGTTCGATTTACTTATCCTCGAAAACTATGGAATCGAGGTAAAAGGAGATTTTTTCGATACGATGGTTGCTCATTATGTTATTCAACCTGAACTTCGGCATGGCATGGATTATCTTGCAGAAATTTACCTGAATTATAAAACCATTCATATCGATGAACTTATTGGACCGAAAGGAAAAAACCAAAAATCGATGAGAGATCTTACACCGGAAGAAATTTTTCATTATGCCTGCGAAGATGCTGATGTTACTTTAAAACTCAAAAATATTCTTGAACAGGAACTAAAGAAATCCGGAGCAGAAAAATTGTTTTATGGCATAGAAATGCCTCTTGTGCCTGTACTTACCCGAATGGAAAGAAATGGAGTGCGTATTGATACAGAGGCATTAAAGCAATCATCAATACACTTCACAGAAAAGATGAAAATACTCGAACAGGAAATTTACGAGTTGGCAGGAGAGGAATTCAATATTGGTTCTCCAAAACAAGTAGGTGAAGTTCTTTTTGATAAATTGCAAATTGGAGACAAAAAATTAAAGAAAACCAAAACGGGACAATATGTAACTTCGGAAGATACTCTTGAGAAATTGAGAGGTAAACACGTTATCATAGAGAAAATATTAGAACACCGGGGAATAAAGAAATTACTGGGTACATACATTGATGCTTTACCGCTACTGATTAATCCAAGAACCGGAAAAATTCACACATCATTTAATCAAACAGTAACAGCAACAGGGCGCTTGAGTTCTAGCAATCCAAATTTACAAAACATTCCTATCCGAGACAATGAAGGCCGAGAAATTCGCAAGGCTTTTGTTCCGGATGACGGATGCTTATTTTTCTCGGCCGACTATTCACAAATCGAATTAAGGATCATTGCTCACTTAAGTGAAGATAGAAATATGATCGATGCATTCCTTAGCGGTCATGACATCCATGCGGCAACGGCTGCGAAAATATATAAAATTGATATTAAGGATGTTACATCCGATATGAGAAGGAAAGCAAAGACTGCCAACTTTGGTATTATTTATGGTATATCCATATTTGGCTTAGCCGACCGTATGAATGTGGAAAGAAAGGAAGCTAAGGAACTCATCGATGGTTATTTTGCTACCTATCCACAAATAAGAGAATATATGGACAAAAGTATTCAGGTTGCTCGTGAAAAGGGGTTTGTTGAAACTATTTTTCATAGAAAACGCTATTTACCGGATATTAACTCCCGAAATGCAGTAGTAAGAGGATATGCCGAACGGAATGCCATTAATGCTCCTATTCAGGGTAGTGCTGCTGATATTATTAAAGTGGCTATGATACGTATTGATGAACAATTCAGAAAATATAATGTGAAATCAAAAATGATACTTCAGGTACATGATGAGTTGAACTTCAACGTAATACCGGAAGAAAAAGAAATCGTTGAAAATATCGTTATTAAAGAAATGGAAAATGCTTATAAGATGCATGTTCCTCTCAAAGCCGATAGCGGATTTGGTATGAATTGGCTGGAAGCACATTAAATTGAGAATTGAAAATGAGAATTGAAAAAACGATCCTATATGGAGTCATTTTCAATTCTCAATATTCAATTCATCGAAAGTCTCTTAAATCACTTTGTAATTTTTGACGGGTAAAATGAATTCTACTCTTTACAGTTCCTAAAGGCAAATCCATCTTATAGGCAATTTCCCTGTATTTAAAACCTGCAACATACATAGAAAATGGCTGGCGGTATTCCAGTGGTAATGATGCCACAATGCGTTTCATTTCTTTCAAATCGTGTGCACTCTCTGTAGATTCGAAACCTGAATCCTGTGGCAAACTTAAATGATACAAATTCTCGGTATTATCAACATAAGTTTGTTCACGTGTATTTTTACGATAATTGTTAATAAAAATGTTGCGCATAATGGTATAAATCCATCCCTTAAAATTGGTGTCGGCCATAAATTTATCCTCATTGTGCAACGCTTTTAAAGATGTTTCCTGTACTAAATCGAATGCTTCTTCGCTATCTGATGTCAATTTGTATGCAAAACGTAATAAGTCACCCTGAACGTTTACCAAGTTTGTTCTGAAAATTAAATTGCTTTTCATATTCTTCTCTTTTTATAAAATCTCTTCTCTTTTTAATCCAAATTCTGATTGCGAGGCAAAAATAATTTATATCAAAAAAGATAACAGCATGAAAACAATTATGAATTAGGGTATTAACTATCACCGGATAGTTATTAGGTGATTTTAAACAGTTAACAGGTCATGAAAGATGAAATTAAGAGGCTAAGTTCACGCTCTCATTGTTATCTATGTGGTCTTTATCTTTCATGCATAAAAAAAATATTATCTTTGCATTCATATTGAATAATAACTAATAATAATGGCATTACAATGTGGTATAGTGGGATTGCCGAATGTAGGAAAGTCCACTCTTTTTAATTGTTTATCTAACGCTAAAGCTCAAGCTGCAAACTTCCCTTTTTGTACTATTGAACCAAATGTTGGAGTAATTACCGTTCCTGATGAACGCTTAAATAAACTGGCTGAATTAATTCATCCGCAACGGATTGTTCCAACAACCGTAGAAATTGTTGATATTGCGGGATTAGTAAAAGGAGCCAGCAAAGGTGAAGGTTTAGGAAATAAGTTTCTGGCTAACATTCGCGAAACAGATGCCATTCTTCATGTACTACGTTGCTTTGATGATGAAAATGTAACCCATGTTGACGGAAGTGTTAATCCGGTTCGCGACAAAGAAATCATTGATTACGAATTACAACTAAAGGATTTGGAAACCATTGAAAGCCGTATTCAAAAAGTTCAAAAGCAAGCCCAAACGGGTGGAGATAAAGTAGCAAAACTCACTTTCGATGTGCTGGTAAAATACAAAGAAGCATTAGAACAAGGAAAATCAGCCCGTACTGTTCAATTTGAATCAAAAGATGAGCAAAAGGCTGCACGAGAGTTATTTCTTCTTACAAGTAAACCCGTTTTATATGTATGCAATGTTGATGAAGGAAGTGCCGTAAATGGTAATGAATATGTAGATATGGTTCGTGAATCTATTAAAGATGAAGATGCCGATATCCTGATTGTTGCCGCCAAAACCGAATCGGATATAGCCGAATTAGATACGTACGAAGATCGTCAGATGTTTCTTGAAGAGGTAGGATTAGAAGAATCCGGTGTATCCCGTTTAATTAAAGCAGCTTATAAATTACTAAACCTTGAAACATTTCTCACAGCCGGAGTACAGGAAGTACGCGCATGGACTTATTTAAAAGGTAGCAAAGCCCCCCAATGTGCCGGAGTTATTCACACTGATTTCGAAAAAGGATTTATCCGTGCTGAAGTTATTAAGTATGAAGATTTTATTAAATATGGCTCGGAAACTGCTGTTAAAGAAGCCGGAAAGCTTAGTGTAGAAGGAAAAGAATACATGGTACAAGACGGTGATATAATGCATTTCCGTTTTAATGTATAACCGATATTGGTAGCTACTAACTATTTATAACATACTCCTGAAAGGTGCAAAAAATAAAAGAATTATGAATAACTTGATTAATTTAATAGCAGTACCCATGCAGATTGTCTGGGATCCAAATCCGGAATTATTCAGAATATTTGGTTTTCCACTCAGATATTATGGACTTTTATGGTTTGTAGGGCTTGTTTTTGCCTACTTAATTGTACAATATCAATATAGGGACAAAAAAATACCTGAAAAGAAATTTGAACCTCTTTTCTTTTATTGTTTCTTTGGTATATTGATTGGATCCAGATTAGGCCACGTAATATTTTATCAGCCCGAATTATTTATTGAAAGTCCGTTAGAAGTATTCCTCCCTATTCATATTGATGCAGCCGGAAAATGGCATTTAAAAGGTTATACAGGATTGGCTAGTCACGGTGGAACTCTCGGATTAATTATAGCTCTTTGGTTGTATGTTAGAAAAACAAAAATGAATTTCATGGATGTTGTGGATATGATTGCTGTTGCAACTCCTATTACAGCCTGTTGCATCCGGTTAGCTAATCTTATGAACTCTGAAATAATTGGTAAACCTACGGATGCTCCATGGGGATTTATATTTGCCAATAACCACGAAGCAGGAATGATACCACGTCATCCGGCACAATTATATGAAGCCATAGCTTACCTGATATTCTTCTTTATAATGATCTTTCTCTATAAAAATTATAGTAAAAAAGTTCACAGAGGATTCTTCTTTGGTTTATGTCTTACATTAATATTCACATTCCGATTCTTTATTGAATTTATCAAAGAAAATCAGGTATCTTTTGAAGATAGCATGCAATTTAATATGGGACAATGGCTGAGTATACCGTTTATAGTAATAGGATTGACTTGTATAATTGCCGGAAAAAAACTGGATAAAATGAAACCGGAGATAAAAAGATAAAGTAATTGTAACGCACGGGGGCAGTAAATTATCTGGAGCAAAGTTCCGGATAATCTACTACTTTCCTCTAACTATTTTCTTTATATCATTCAACTTATTAAGTGCCTCCAACGGAGTAAGATTGTTCACATCCAGATTCAATATCTCATCCCTGATCTGACTCAATATCGGATCATCCAATTGAAAGAAACTAAGCTGCATTCCTTCTCTCGTTTCAATTACTTCTGCCAGTGGTTTACCTGATATTCCTTGTTTGCGGTTATCAGATTCCAACTGTTTCAATATATCATTAGCACGCTTAACAATGCTTTTCGGCATTCCGGCCATCTTCGCTACATGAATACCGAAAGAGTGCTCGCTCCCACCCTTTTCCAGTTTGCGAATAAATATTACTTTATTATCAATCTCCTTTACCGCTACATTGTAGTTCTTTATCCGTTTAAAGGATTTCTCCATTTCATTCAATTCATGATAATGAGTAGCAAATAAAGTACGTGCTCTGGCTTTAGGATTTTCGTGAATATATTCTACAATTGCCCACGCAATAGAGATACCATCATAAGTAGATGTTCCGCGACCTAACTCATCAAAAAGAATAAGGCTACGGGTAGAAATATTATTAAGGATATCGGCTGCCTCATTCATTTCTACCATAAAGGTAGATTCGCCCAAAGAAATATTATCGCTGGCTCCTACCCTTGTAAATATTTTATCTACTAAACCGATGTGGGCACTTTCTGCGGGTACAAATGATCCTACCTGAGCCAGTAAAGTAATAAGCGCTGTTTGCCGTAAAAGAGCTGATTTACCCGACATGTTAGGCCCGGTAATAATAACTATCTGTTGAGTGGTAGTATCCAGTTTTACATCATTCGCGATGTACTTCTCTCCTATTGGCAATTGTTTTTCGATAACCGGATGGCGCCCCTGGCGAATATCCAGTACATCATCATCCACTATTACCGGACGGATATATTTATTTTCACGAGCCACATTAGCCAATGCAAGCAAACAATCCAACCGGGCAATCTGATTTGCATTTATCTGTATAGCAGGAATAAATTCGGTTAATGATAATACCAAATCATTGTATAACCGGCTTTCTAACGCCAGAATTTTATCTTCCGCCCCCAAAATCTTTTCTTCGTATTCTTTTAATTCTTGCGTTATATACCGTTCGGCATTAACCAGTGTTTGTTTCCTTATCCAATCTTGAGGAACTTTATCTTTATGAATATTTCGTACTTCAATAAAGTATCCGAAAACATTATTAAAACCTATTTTCAAACTGGGGATTCCGGTAGCTTCGCTTTCCCGTTGCTGAACTTTCAGTAAATAATCTTTGCCTGAGAAAGCTATCTGGCGCAATTCATCCAGTTCCGTATTTACTCCATCCTTAATCACCCCACCTTTATTTATTAATAAGGGAGGATCATTGGTTATCTCGCTGGCGATTTTCTCTCTGATCGAAATACAAAGATTAAGCTGCTCTCCTATCCTATTCAAACTCGGATTATCAGCTTCTAAACAAGCCTGTTTTATTGGCTCAATAGCATACAAAGCAACTTTGAGTTGAACCACTTCACGTGGTGAAACTCTTCCTACGGCTACTTTTGAAATAATACGTTCCAGATCTCCTATGAGTTGAAGCTGTTCTTCTATTAATTCCTTGAATTCTAATTTTTTAAAGAAGTATTCAACTACATTTAAGCGATCGTTTATCGGCTTCTCATCCTTTAGAGGAAATACTACCCAGCGTTTCAATAAACGAGCACCCATGGGGCTTATAGTGCGGTCTATAATATCCAGAAGACTTTTGCCCCCATCATTCATAGTCGATATAAGCTCCAGGCTGTGGACAGTAAATTTATCCAAACGAACGTATTTATCTTCTTCAATTCTTGATAGAGCCGTAATATGCCCGATATGAGTATGCTGAGTCATTTCGAGATATTGAAGAATAGCCCCGGCAGCTACTACCCCACTCTTTAGATGCTCAACCCCAAATCCTTTAAGATTTTTAGTTTCGAAATGCTTTAAAAGCTTTTCACGGGCCGAAGAATCTGTAAATATCCAGTCTTCTAATTCAAATGTATAATAATTTGTTCCGAAATTGCCTTCGAACATATTTCGTTTACCGCGTTCGAAAAGTATTTCTTTTGGAGCGAAGTTATTTAGTAATTTATCAATATAATCAAATGGACCCTCGGCAGTTAAAAATTCACCTGTTGAGATATCAAGAAAGGCCACCCCGCAAGCTGTTTTTCCAAAATGAACCGCTGCAAGGAAATTATTCTCCTTATAGTTAAGTATATGGTCATTAATAGAAACACCGGGAGTTACTAATTCGGTAATTCCGCGCTTAACAAGTTTTTTGGTTGCTTTAGGGTCTTCCAACTGGTCGCAAATGGCTACGCGTTTACCTGCCCGTACCAGTTTCGGCAAATAAGTATCTAGTGCATGGTGAGGAAATCCAGCCATTTCAATGGATTTTTCTTTTCCATTTGCGCGTTTGGTTAAGGTGATGCCTAGTATTTCGGATGCTATAATCGCATCTGTTGAATATGTTTCATAAAAATCTCCGCAACGAAATAACATAACAGCATCCGGATGTTTTGCTTTCAACTCCAGAAACTGTTTTATCATTGGGGTAAGAACTATATCATCGCTATTTACAGGGTGCTGCTTGGCCATTAATTTATTTTACTAAATAAAATAGCAAAGATAAAGATTTTATTGAGTATTTCTCCCAAATGCACGTTGCATTTTCTAAAATGCGCGTTGCATTTTCCTCAACAGCAACGTTGTAATTCCAAAATGCACGTTGCTTTTTAAAAAATGCAACGCGCATTTTGGGGATAATAAATAATCTTCGCATGAAAATTCAATATTCTTTCATTATCTTTGTATCCCAAAATAAAACAACGCTCAACAGAGCATTAACAGTATCATTATTAAAGGATTACCACTATGGAGTATAATTTCAGGGAAATCGAAAAGAAATGGCAAAAACGATGGGAAGAACAAGGAACCTATCAGGTGAAAGAAGATAATTCAAAGGAAAAATTTTATATACTAAATATGTTTCCTTACCCATCGGGAGCCGGACTACACGTGGGTCATCCACTGGGATACATTGGTTCTGACATTTATGCGCGCTATAAACGTCTTCAGGGATTTAATGTACTAAACCCAATGGGATACGATGCATACGGTTTACCTGCTGAACAATACGCTATTCAAACCGGACAACATCCTGCAATTACAACCGAAGAAAATATAAAACGCTATCGCGAACAACTGGATAAAATAGGTTTCTCGTTCGATTGGAGTCGTGAAATACAAACTTGCGATCCGCAATTCTATAAATGGACGCAATGGGCATTTATCAGAATGTTTAACAGTTATTATTGTAATGATGAAAAACAGGCACGCCCGATAACCGAACTGATTGAAGCTTTCGAACAGGTAGGATCAGCATCATTAAATGTAGCTTGTAGCGAAGATTTGGTATTTACAGCACAAGAATGGAAAACTTTCGATGACAAAAAGAAACAGGAAGTTTTAATGAACTACCGTATTGCTTATTTGGGCGAAATGATGGTAAACTGGTGCGAAGGCTTAGGTACTGTTTTGGCCAACGATGAAGTTATTGATGGTTTGTCCGAACGTGGTGGTTTTCCTGTAACACAGAAAGTTATGCGTCAGTGGTGTTTGCGTGTTTCAGCATATGCGCAAAGATTGTTAGACGGTTTAAACACTATTGATTGGACCGAATCATTAAAGGAAACGCAACGCAACTGGATTGGTAGGAGCGAAGGTGCCGAAATGAAATTCAAAGTTAAGGATTCGGATATTGAATTTACCATCTTTACCACCCGTGCAGATACTGTTTTCGGGGTTACTTTTATGGTATTGGCTCCCGAAAGCGAACTTGTAACCCAATTAACCACTCCCAAACAACAAGCTGATGTAAATACTTATCTGGAACGTACTAAAAAGCGTACCGAACGCGATCGTATTACGGATCGTAGCGTTAGTGGAGTATTTACCGGAACATATGCCATTAATCCATTAACTAACGAAGCCATTCCTGTTTGGATAAGTGATTATGTATTGGCCGGATATGGCACCGGAGCTATTATGGCAGTACCTGCTCATGATAGTCGCGACTATGCATTTGCTAAACATTTTGGCTTAGAAATTCGTCCGCTTATTGAAGGATGCGATATATCGGAAGAAAGTTTTGATGCCAAAGAAGGCATTATGATAAATTCTCCACGCTTGGAAACTGCGGAAGGTGGCTTGGTTTTAAATGGTCTTACTGTAAAAGAAGCCATTGAAAAAACAAAGAATTATATTCAACAAAATGGTCTGGGTAAAGTAAAAGTTAATTATCGTTTGCGCGATGCTATATTTTCTCGTCAACGCTATTGGGGAGAACCATTTCCAATATACTATAAAGACGGAATGCCACAAGCTATTGCAGAAGAATATTTACCATTGCAATTACCGGAAGTTGATAAATATCTTCCCACAGAAACAGGAGAACCACCTTTGGGAAATGCCACTGTTTGGGCTTGGGATACAGTAAATAATAAAGTGGTAGACAATGGTTTGATTAATAACGTAACTATTTTTCCATTAGAATTAAATACAATGCCGGGATTCGCAGGCTCTTCTGCTTATTATCTGCGATATATGGATCCACATGATAACAACTATCTGGTTGCCCCCGAAATCATTAATTATTGGAAAACAGTAGATTTGTATGTAGGCGGTACCGAACATGCTACCGGACATCTTATCTATTCGCGCTATTGGAATAAATTTCTTTACGATCTAGGTGTAACTGTAACAGAAGAACCTTTCCAAAAATTGATTAATCAGGGAATGATTCAGGGACGGAGCAACTTTGTTTACCGAATAAAGAATACAAATACATTTGTATCTCTCCATAAAAAAGATCAATACGATACTACTGCATTACATGTAGATGTAAATATAGTTTCTAATGATATATTGGATGTTGAAGCCTTCAAAGCATGGCGCCCCGAATACAATTCGGCCGAGTTTGTTTTGGAAGATGACGGTAAATATATCTGCGGTTGGGCTGTAGAGAAGATGAGTAAATCGATGTTTAACGTGGTTAATCCTGATGTAATTGTAGATAAATATGGTGCTGATACATTGCGTATGTACGAGATGTTTCTCGGTCCGTTGGAACAATCTAAACCATGGGATACCAATGGAATTGATGGCGTATACCGTTTTATCCGTAAGTTCTGGACCCTATTTTACAACAGAAATGGAGAATTTATGGTTACGGATGAACCGGCCAATAAAGATGAATTAAAAACTTTACATAAACTTATAAAGAAAGTAACAGGCGATATAGAACAGTTTTCTTTCAATACCTCGGTAAGTGCCTTTATGATTTGTACCAACGAATTATATAGCATAAAATCACACAAGAAAGAAATCCTGAATCCACTATTAATTACGCTTTCTGCTTTTGCTCCTCATCTTACAGAAGAATTATGGGAAGCATTAGGTAATAAAGGTTCTATTTTTGATGCTGCATGGCCAAAATACAATGAGGAATATTTAAAAGAAGATGTAATAAATTACACCATTTCTTTCAATGGTAAAGCTCGTTTCTCTATGGAATTTGCTGCTGATGCACCCAACAACACTATCCAAACCGATGTTCTTAATGATGAAAGAGCTAAAAAATGGATAGAAGGAAAAGAGCCGAAGAAGATTATTATCGTTCCTAAGAAGATAGTAAACATTGTTCTTTAGAGAATAAACACCTAAATATATGAAAAAACTAAGTAAATCCGAATTGCTCAGAGATGGCAGGGATTTAATATTTATCACATTTGGTTTGGCCTGCTATGCAGTGGGATGGTCGGCTTTTTTCCTTCCTTATAAAATAACTACAGGAGGGGTTACGGGTATTTCGGCTATAATTTATTATGCTACGAACATACCTTTGCAATACAGTTATTTCATTATTAATGCAATTCTTCTACTAGGATCTTTTAAAATATTGGGTACTAAATTTACTGTAAAAACCCTATTCGGTATCTTTATGCTTACTTTCCTTTTAGAACTTTTCCAAAAGCTAATTGGTAATCAGCAAATAATAGGACCTGGCCAAGAGTTTATGGCTTGTATTGTAGGAGCCTGTCTTTGCGGGTTAGGATTGGGCATTGTTTTCATAAGTAATGGTAGCACTGGCGGTACTGATATTATTGCTGCTGTTGTAAATAAATACCGTGATGTTACTTTCGGAAGAATGATTTTGTATTGTGATATTGTTATTATTTCTTCTTGTTACTTTATTTTTCACGACTGGCAACGAGTAGTATTCGGCTTTGTAACACTGGTAGTAATCAGTTATGTACTCGATTTAGTGGTGAATAGTGCCCGACAATCTGTTCAGTTCCTTATCTTTTCAAAAGAATATCAAAAAATAGCCGACTATATTATTTCCGATACGCACAGGGGTGTTACCGTACTTAACGGCACCGGCTGGTATAGCAAAAACGATGTAAAGGTATTGGTAGTACTGGCAAAGAAAAGTCAATCGGTTGCAATATTCAGGTTGGTAAAAGACATAGATCCTAATGCCTTTATTTCACAAAGTGCCGTTATTGGTGTATACGGAGAAGGATTCGACAGAATAAAAGTGAAATAAGAATCCTAAAAGAACATGTATGAAAAGAAGATTAGTTTTTGCTACTAATAATAAACATAAGCTAGAAGAAGTATCTGAAATACTGGGTGATAAAATTGAATTGTTAAGTCTCAAAGATATTAATTGCGATGTGGATATTCCCGAAACAGCAAATACACTGGAAGGAAACGCATTACTCAAAGCACAATATGTTTTTGACAACTATAAACTAAATTCATTTGCAGATGATACCGGATTAGAAATAGCGGCTCTTAATAATGAACCGGGTGTATATTCTGCGCGTTATGCCGGAGAAGATAAAGATTCGAAGGCAAATATGCGGAAAGTTTTAGAAAAACTTGAAGGTATTAGCAATAGAGAAGCTCGATTTAGAACTGTTATTTCATTAATTATAGAAGGTAAAACGCATGCGTTCGAAGGAGTAATCAAAGGAAAAATTATTGAAGAGGAGAGGGGAGAAGCCGGTTTTGGATACGACCCTATCTTTATGCCCGATGGTTACGATAAAACTTTTGCAGAGTTGGGTAATGACATAAAGAATGAAATAAGTCACAGGGCTTTAGCAGTTAACAAGCTGTGCGAGTTCTTGAAAAATAATAGTTAAAGAAAGATTAAAGAAGGGGAAGATTCGTTATGATTCTTCCCCTTCTTCTTTTATATTTACTAATTACTATTCAAAATCAGCAATTTCACTTTCCATTTGTTGTGTTTCATCTTCATTAGTGAGTTTCTTATACACTACTGAAGTACAACCCAAACTAATAGCCATTACACATATTAAAACAGCCAGAAGCAATATAAATAACAGAAAATTAGAAAGAATAAGAGCAAGTATGCCACATACAACACAAGTTGCAATAACAATAACTAATTGAACGAGAAATATAGTCCATTTGTATCCATAAGTTGCTTTATTACTACGAATCAAGGCTTCTAAAGGAGCTATTTCTTTATCGAACATAATATAATAAGATAAAGACCAGGCTATAGAAATAACAATACCGGGAATAACTAAAAAAGTCATGGCTGCAGTTACTGCTAAAGATTCCAATCCGGCAAGAATAAAGAACTCACCCATGAACTTACGATACTTCGCATCGAAAATAAAGGTTGGAGAAATTATTTTTCCTTTACTCAATTCTATCGGAATATTATAAATAGCGATGGTGGTTCCTACGTTTAAATAGGGAATCCAAATAGTAATTAACCATAAAAATACTGCACCTACAAGTGATACTGCATTCTTCAACCCAACTCCGATACCTTCTTGAAGAACTCCGCTTACTGTTATTTTGCTATATACTTCCATAATAATTAATTATTTAAAATTTAGAACAAATATACTAACTATAAAATAAATTACAAATATTAATTACAATCCCAGCTTTTCGGATATTTCCAACATCTTTCTGATTGGCTTAACCGCTTCCTTAGCAATCTCATAATCAACGGTTATTTCAGGGAATTCATATTTCAAGCAGTTATATAATTTCTCAATTGTATTTAACCGCATAAAATTACATTCATTACAAGCACAGGTACTATCATTGGGGGGCGCCGGAATAAATGTTTTATGCGGAGACTTCTTTTGCATTTCATGCAGTATTCCCGATTCTGTAGCAACAATAAAACGTTGGTTGGTATTTTGTATGGAGAATTTAAGTAAAGCTGCTGTAGATCCAACAAAATCGGCCATAGCAAGGATTGTACTCTTACATTCGGGATGAGCCAGAATTAATGCATCCGGATATTGGTTCTTTAACTCTACTATCTTTTCTACTGAAAACTGTTCATGCACATGGCAGGCACCATCCCACAATAGCATATTGCGGCCCGTAATTGAATTAATATAATTTCCAAGGTTCCTGTCCGGCCCGAAGATTATTTTCTCTTCTGCCGGAAAACTATTTATTATTTGCTTGGCATTTGTTGAAGTAACCACCACATCGGTTAAAGCTTTTACTGCTGCGGTGGTATTAACATAAGAAACAACAGTGTAATGCGGATGGGCATGAACGAATTCTGCAAACGTATCGGCCGGACAGCTATCGGCCAGAGAACAACCTGCATTCAAATCCGGAACCAATACCTTTTTATCAGGAGAAAGTATCTTTGCCGTTTCTCCCATAAAATGAACTCCGCACAACACAATAATATCCGCCGTGGTTTTCGCAGCCCATTGCGCCAATGCAAGGCTATCTCCAACATAATCCGCTATATCCTGTATCTCACCCATCTGGTAATAGTGGGCCATAATAACGGCATTCTTTTCTTTTTTAAGTTTTTTAATTTCTTCTTTTATATCCAGATTCGGATCAATCGCCTCATTAGCGTAACCACTTATTAACCATTCTTGCTTTTTCATTATTATATTCTTATATATTTTTAATCT
>DAIMFE010000029.1:0-30712 GCA_036724805.1 Bacteroides sp. | reverse complement strand
ACTAGCTATAGCTACCCTATAGCAACATATAAGAACATATAAGAACATATAATATAAAAAGAAGAAAAAGAAGAAAAAAAGAAAAATCCTCTATCTCATGCTTCTTTCATTTTGCCGCATGGTGTAGGGGCGGAGTGCAAAACCACTGCGCATTCAACACATTTTAACGGCAAATCGTTCTTGTAAATAATTTAATAAATCGCTCAATGCCAGCAAGATACTAACACTTTAAAATTAACGCCCGTTGAATTTCGTTGCAACAACATAACATATAAGAAAATATAATATCAAAAGAAGAAGAAAAAGAAGAAGAAAAATCCTCTATCTCATGCTTCTTTCATTCTTGTCTCGGCTGTGTGTGTTTACTCCCCTCTTCGCCCCGATAAATATAAAATTAGAATTTGGCATTTGAAGATAACGCTTAATTAGGGTTAAAAAAGTGATGCGGCGTAATTCATATTCAAAACATATTTCGTAATTTCGTAAATTAACAGTAAACAATGTACAATAAGACAAATAGCTAACTCGCAAATGAAAAATTTATTATTATTATTGATTTTATTTTATACAACGATGATTCAAGCCCAAAACCCATTTTTGGAAAAATACACCACTCCACATGGTACACCACCATTTGATAAAATTAAAATAGAAGATTTTGAGCCTGCCATTATGGAAGGAATGAATCGGGAAATAGCAGAAATTGATGCGATTATCAATAATCCGGATGCGCCAACATTCGAAAATACGATAGTGGCTTTAGAAAAATCGGGAGAGTTACTGGAAAAAGTAACTTCGGTTTTCGGCAATTTGTTAAGCGCTGAAACCAGCGATGAAATGCAAGCATTAGCGCAAAAATTAATGCCACTGTTAAGCGAGCATTCTAACAACATCAGCCTGAACGAGAAACTATTCGAAAGAATTAAAACTGTATATAACCGGAAAAATTCACTGAATCTAAATCCGGAGCAAGCCAAGTTACTGGATAACGCTTATGAAGGATTTGTTCGTAGCGGTGCCAATCTTGAAGGTAAAGCAAAAGAAAAATACAGAGAATTAACCTCTAAGCTCAGTACCCTAACCCTTACATACAGCCAAAACAACCTGAAAGAAACAAACGATTATCAGTTGGTTATTACCGATAAAAATCAACTGGCAGGATTACCCGATACAGCAGTTGAAGCCGCGGCTCATACCGCGAAAGAAAAAGGAATAGAAGGCTGGGTAATTACGTTGCAGGCTCCCAGCTATGGGCCGTTTATGCAATACGCGGATAATCGCCTGCTGCGCGAACAGCTATACATGGCATATAATACCAAAGGCACGCTAGAGAATGCGTATAACAACGAAAACAACGTAAAAGAAATCGTTAATACCCGCATGGCTATCGCAAAATTACTAGGATATAATAACCATGCAGCGTTTGTTCTTAAAAAACGTATGGCCGAAAACAGTAAAGCCGTTTATGATTTACTGGATCAGTTGCTAGATGCATATACTCCTGCCGCTCAAAAAGAATATAAGGCAGTTGAGAGCCTTGCTAAAGAAACTCAAGGAGAAAGTTTTCAATTAATGCCTTGGGATTGGGGGTATTACTCTAATAAATTACGGGAAAAGAATTTTAATTTGAACGATGAATTGCTTCGCCCGTATTTCGAACTGGAGAAAGTTAAAGAAGGAGTTTTTGGTTTGGCTACAAAATTATATGGAATTACCTTTAAAAAGAATCCGGACATCCCGGTTTATCATAAAGATGTAGATGCTTTTGAAGTGTTCGACAAAGATGGTAAATACCTTGCTGTATTGTATACCGATTTTCATCCGAGAGAAGGCAAACGTGCCGGAGCATGGATGTCTTCCATAAAGGGCCAGTGGATAGATGAAAAAACAGGAGAGAACAGCCGCCCGCATGTAATGCTGGTAATGAACTTTACAAAGCCAACAGCAGATAAACCCGCCCTGCTTACATTTGATGAAGTAAATACTTTTCTTCATGAATTTGGCCATGGCCTGCATGGAATGTTTGCAAACTCTACATACGAAAGCATCAGTGGCACCCAGGTATATTGGGATTTCGTAGAACTTCCCTCGCAGATCATGGAAAATTTCGCAATCGAAAAAGATTTCCTGCATACCTTTGCCAAACATTACCAAACAGGAGAATTATTGCCCGAAGAATATATTAAACGGATTGTTGATGCTTCCAACTTTAATGTAGGCTATATGTGTCTTCGCCAGGTAAGTTTTGGATTACTTGATATGGCATGGTATACACGCAATACCCCATTTGTGGGAGACGTAAAAAACTACGAGAAACAAGCCTGGGCTAAAGCTCAAATACTTCCTGTTATACCCGAAACATGTATGAGCACGCAGTTTGGCCACATATTCTCAGGTGGATATTCGGCCGGTTACTACAGCTATAAATGGGCTGAAGTTCTTGACGCTGATGCGTTTTCCGTTTTTAAAGAAAAAGGTATCTTTAATGAAGAAGTTGCTCAATCATTCCGTGATAACATATTGTCGAAAGGTGGAACCGAACATCCTATGGTGCTTTACAAACGCTTTAGAGGCCAGGAACCTACTATCGATGCATTATTAATAAGAAATGGAATAAAATGAAAACTTACCCCCCAACAGTGTTTTTACTTGCCGTAACGGCCTTATCGTTCGTGTTCTTGTACGGTTGCGATCAATCAGACGACCTCCCCGAAATATTCTTGAATAAACAGTGGAAGCTTACTGATATTTATCACGATCAAAACCCGCCACATCAGGTAAAAGATTACTGGTTAACCGAAGAAGAACGAGATGCGTCTTTTAAGAAATTGTTTGAAAACAAAGGATATTTCGTTATAAGGTTTGAAGGGTTGGGAGAAGAAAATAAAATAACCGGCGATTTTATAGGGAAAGCCACTACGGTAGATATAACCGGTTCGTGGACGGCAGACGGCAAAAGTAAGGCTTTTAGTGCTAACCTGCAGGCTACTTCGGATGGCGATAAGCTGGGAACAGCTTTTATAAAAGGGCTTAATGCGGCATATAAATATGGAGGAGATGCAAATAACCTCCAAATCTTTTTTAAAGACGGCAGTTTAACGAAGTATTTGTTATTCCACGTAAATAAAGAATAACATAAAAGCAAATGGAGGTAAAAAAAGTAAAGCAAGAAGAATTAGACAAACGCTACATACGCATGGCGCTGATATGGGCAGAAAATTCTTACTGCGAACGTAGAAAGGTTGGCGCGCTAATTGTTAAAGATAAAATGATAATTTCGGATGGGTATAATGGCACACCATCCGGCTTCGAAAACATTTGCGAAGACGATAACTCTATTACCAAGCCTTATGTTTTGCATGCCGAGGCTAATGCCATAACAAAAATAGCCCGTTCTAATAATAGCAGTGATGGGGCAACTATGTATGTTACAGCATCGCCCTGCATTGAATGTTCCAAATTAATTATTCAGGCAGGGATTAAACGCGTTGTTTATTGCGAAAATTATCGTTTGGCCGATGGTCTTGAACTTCTTAAACGAGCCAACATTGAAGTTCTGTATTTATCCCCTACGGAAAACACAAGCGAGAAAAGTCAAAATCAATAAAGAAGATAAAAATATGAGTTCGAATAGTTCATTTCGTTTTACCCCCATTATTATAGCCTTGAGTGTTGTAATTGGTATACTGATAGGTACCTTTTACGCTAAACATCGTTCCGGCAACAGAGTGGGAATCATAAACGGAACAACCAATAAACTATCAGCCTTATTACGTATCATTGATGAGCAATATGTGGATACGGTTAATATGCATGATCTTATAGAAGAAGCAATGCCTCAGGTATTGGGAGAACTGGATCCGCACTCAACATATATTCCTGCCAAAGATCTTGAAGCCGTAAATTCTGAATTAGAAGCAAGTTTCGGTGGAATAGGGGTTTTGTTTACTATACAGCACGATACCATACACATAAGCAATGTTGTTCCCGGTGGGCCTTCCGAGAAAGTTGGTTTAATGGGCGGAGACCGCATAGTGAAAGTAAACGATACTGTATTTGTGGGCAAATCGGTAACAAACGAGCTTGCCATGAAAAAGCTGAAAGGCCCGAAAGGAACCCAGGTAAAAGTTGGTGTAAAAAGAGGGGGTGAAGATGAATTGTTATCATTTGATATAACCCGCGGGGATATTCCGCAACACAGCATTGAAGCGGCGTATATGATGAATGAAGACTTCGGGTATATCCAGATCTCCAAATTTGCCCGTAAAACGCATACCGAACTTTTAAGTGCGCTGGCCGAACTAAAAAATAAAAACTGCAAAGGAGTAATTGTTGACCTGCGAGGAAACACCGGTGGCTTTATGGAAGCAGCTACTTATATGGTCAACGAGTTTTTGCCCGAAGGACAGCTCATTGTATATACAAAAGGAAGAAAGTCGCCTCGTGAAAACAGATATGCCAATGGTACCGGAAGCTGTCAGGACCTACCAATGGTAGTTCTTATTGATGAATCATCGGCATCTGCCAGCGAAATTTTCTCCGGAGCAATTCAGGATAATGATCGTGGAATGATTGTTGGGCGCCGTTCGTTTGGTAAAGGCTTGGTGCAGCAACCTATCGAATTTAGTGATGGGTCTGCCATTCGTTTAACCGTAGCTCGTTACTATACTCCATCAGGCCGCTCCATCCAACGGCCCTATAATAAAGGTAACGATGCAGATTATGAAATGGATCTGTTAAACCGATATAACCATGGCGAATTTTTCTCCCGCGATAGTATCAAATTAGATCAGAATCTTCGGTATTACACTAATTTGGGAAGAGTAGTTTATGGGGGTGGCGGTATTATGCCCGACATTTTTGTACCGCAAGATACAGTAAATGTTACTACTTATTTGCGTAGTGTATTAAACCGGGGGCTAACTGCTCAGTTCTCTTTTCAATATACCGATCAGAACCGTAAGAAATTAGCGGAACTTGCCGATGAAGAAAGTTTAATTGCCTATATGAGAAGTCATGGGGTTGTTGAACAGTTCGTAAGATATGCAGAAAGCAAAGGTATTAAAAGAAGAAATATCCAAATCCACAAATCGCATGATCTGCTGGAAAAAAACGTTTATGGCAATATTATTTATAATATACTGGGACGAAAGGCTTACATTGAATATTTCAACAAAAGTGATGCAACCGTATTGAAAGGGCTGGAATTGCTGGAAAATGGAGAAGCATATCCAAAAGCCCCGGAGAAAAAAGAAGCCGACCTTGAACCCATTCGTGTGGATGAAGAAACTGTTGAAAAAGAAACTGCGCGCATTGATGCGGCAGCAGAAAACCCGGTACTGCGCCTCTACGCTTAAAATTCTTCATTCCCATCATAAGTGGTAAAAAAATGAAAACTTGAAAGTAAATAGGGAGTTTTCTGTGAAAATCCACTACCTTTGCACATATTTTTTAATATGGTGTTTCGCAGGCGATATATATTTTCAGTCCTTCTTTGTTTTGGAATCCTTGTTTGTCCATTTCGTTCAGGCAACCTATGGGCGAGGGATTTTATTGTGGTTATTGATGCCGGGCATGGCGGAAAAGATCCCGGTGCATTAGGGAAGGTATCACAAGAAAAAGATATTAATCTGAAAGTTGCATTAAAAGTCGGCAATATGATCAAAAGAAACTGCAAAGATGTGCAAGTTATATATACCCGGACTAGCGATGTATTTATCAGTCTGGATACAAGAGCTGATATAGCCAATAATGCAAAAGCAGATCTGTTTATTTCCATTCATACCAATTCGGTCGCTAATTCTAAAACGACGTTAGGCGCTTCCACCTGGACATTAGGCCTTGCAAAATCTCAGGAAAATCTTGAAGTGGCGAAGCGGGAAAACGCTGTAATTCTGTATGAAGACGATTATCAAACCAGGTATGCAGGGTTCGATCCGAGATCATCCGAATCATCTATTATATTTGAATTTATGCAGGATAGGTTTATGGAACAAAGTGTTCATCTTGCTTCTCTGATACAACAACAATTCAAGAATACTTGCAAAAGAGTAGATAAAGGAGTACACCAGGCAAAATTTCTGGTGTTACGCTCAACTGCAATGCCGAGCGTTTTGGTTGAATTGGGTTTTATTTCCACTCCGGAAGAAGAACGATATCTCAATACTGAATATGGAACAGATACGTTGGCGCGTGGTATTTACAATGCTTTCCTGGAATACAAAAAAACAGGTTCCAACAAGATGCTATCATCAGCTTCCGGTAATTCCGTAAATAAACCAAAAGTAAATCCAAACCCAAAGCAGCAGGTGAAATCATCCACCAAAGATGGTAAAATCATTTTTATGGTTCAGATAACTACATCTTCTGTTGCTTTAAAACCTAATGACAAGAAATTAAAAGGCCTTAAGGGAGTTAGATCCTATAAAGAAGGAAATTTATATAAATACACCTATGGTGCATCTGAAGATTATAACAAAATAGTAAAAGTGAGAAGAGATGTTCTTCCCTCTTTTAAGGATGCTTTTATTATCGCTTTCAAAAATGGGGATAAGATGAACATCAAAAACGCTATACAGGAATTTAAAAACGCAAAACAGAAAAAGTAATGAATATAATGAAATCCTTCACTAAAGAAATCCGAATCGGATTAGTTGGAATAGTAGCATTATGTATCCTGATTTACGGGATTAATTATCTCAAAGGAATCAATTTATTTAAGCCAAGCATCTTTTTTTATGTAAACTATGAAAATATTAATGGATTAACAAAATCAAGTCCGGTTTATGCCGATGGATTCCAAGTAGGACTGGTTAGAGATATCCACTATGATTACACCAAGCCCGGTAATGTAACTGTTGAAATTGAATTAAATAAAGCAATGCAAATACCAAGAGGTAGTTATGCCGATTTGGAAGTAGCAATGCTTGGTGATGTTAAAATGAATCTGATCCTCTCTAAAGCCAGTTATGAGGTACATAATGTTGGTGACACTCTACCCGGTAAATTCAATAATGGATTGATGGGGAGCATTAACTCGCTGATGCCAAAATTGGAAAGCCTTTTACCTAAACTCGATACAATCCTGGTAAATATTCAGGAGCTAACGGGTAATGAAGAAATTCCGCAGATTATAACCCATGTAAAGCACTCTACCGCAAACCTACAAGCTATTTCATCCGATCTCAGCAAATTCACTAAAAGAGATTTACCGATGTTAACCGAAAGGTTGAACAGGATAGGAGATAATTTTACAGCCGTGAGTGAAAATCTAAAAAGCATAGATTATGCTGCAACAGTAAGTAAAGTTGACGAGACTATTAATAATGTAAAACTTTTGACAGAGAAGCTCAATAGTAAAGACAATACAATTGGGTTGTTTCTTAATGATCCGCAGTTTTATCATAACTTGAATGCTACTACAACAAACGCTGCAATTCTTCTGGAAGACTTAAAAAGTCATCCAAAAAGGTATGTTCATTTCTCGCTTTTCGGAAGGAAAGAAAAATAATGAAATACGCTTAATATAGATTTTGTCTAAATAAGGCTTTTGCCGAAATCGGAAGAATGGAATTAACTTTGGCATAGAAGTGAAGCAAGCTAAAATAAGAAAATAATTATTTTTACCTTTTTATAACCACGTTAACAAAAACGTTATAAGCTACTGATTATTAAAGCCGTACCACATTATTGAATGTTTTTTTAAGGGTATCCGCGAACAATTCCATAAGTTATTGAAACTAAAGGCATTAAAAAGGAGAGGAAATAAGCAAGAAAAAAAAGATTTGTTTTTTCAAAATAAGATTCTCAATTTTGCATTCAGCAGAAGGTAAGGTTAATTAATAATTGCGTATTAATTTTGTGTATGAAAGATTGTGATCATGTCAATCTTTGGAACCGATGTTTGAAAATCATAGAGGATAACGTTCCGGAGACGACATTTAAAACTTGGTTTGCCCCTATCATTCCTCTGAAATTTGCGGACAAAACCTTAACAGTACAAGTTCCAAGTCAGTTCTTCTATGAATTTATAGAGGATAAGTTTGTGGATTTATTACGTAATACATTGTATCGTGTTATTGGAGACGGTGCAAAACTAATGTATAACGTAATGGTGGATAAAACATCAAAAACCACTATAAATCTGGAAGCCAGTAACCGCTCAACGGCGGTAACACCTAAAACCATTTTAAAAAATGGAAATAAGTCACCGGATATATTAAGAGTTGTAGATACCCAGGAATTGGATTCGCAGCTTAATCCGAATTATAATTTCGAAAACTTTATAGAAGGTTATAGTAATAAACTCCCCAGAAGTGTTGCGGATGCTGTTGCCCAAAATCCGGCAAAAACTGCATTTAATCCGTTCTTTCTTCATGGTTGTTCGGGTGTAGGAAAGACGCACCTTGCAAATGCAATCGGAACCAAGATTAAAGAATTGTATCCCGAAAAACGGGTTCTGTATGTATCCGCGCATTTATTCCAGGTACAATATACAGATTCAGTGAGGAATAATACTACAAATGATTTTATCAACTTCTATCAAACTATTGATGTGCTGATTATTGATGATATACAAGAATTTGCAGGGGTAACTAAAACCCAGAATACCTTCTTCCATATCTTTAATCATCTTCATCAAAACGGAAAGCAATTGATTCTTACTTCCGATAGACCACCCATCCTATTGCAGGGTGTGGAAGATAGACTTTTAACCCGTTTTAAGTGGGGGATGGTTGCAGAGCTGGAGAAACCCTCGGTGGAACTGCGAAAAGACATCCTGCGCAATAAAATTCGCCGTGACGGCCTGCAATTCCCTGAAGATGTAATCAATTATATTGCAGAAAATGTAAATGAGAGCGTAAGGGATCTGGAAGGTATTGTAATTTCTATTATGGCCCATTCAACTATTTATAATAAAGATATTGACCTTGATTTAGCCCAAAGAATCATACGTAAAGTGGTTAAAAGCGAAACCAAAGTAATTACAATTGATACTATTATTGATGCTGTTTGCAAGCATTACTCAATTGAGCCCACCGTTATTCATACCAAATCAAGAAAAAGAGAAGTAGTTCAGGTAAGACAAATTGCAATGTACCTTGCCAAAAAGCATACAGACTCTTCATCTTCCAAAATTGGCCAATTAATAGGTGGTAAAGATCATGCCACAGTTTTGCATGCATGCAAAATAGTGAAAGATCAATGTGATGTTGATAAATCCTTGAAAGCAGAGATTGAAAGCATTGAAACTGATATTAAGAAGAAGTAAGAAGGAGGTATTTACCCCCTTCTATCTCTTCCTTTACTTCTTATATAAATCCTTGTTTCTTTAATACCTTAAACAAGTTTTCCGATATCCTTAAATTGTCTTTCAGAGTATATCGAATATCGGTAAAAACTTGTGCCAATGTTTCTTTGTTATTTTCCCTGATAAATTGTTGATTCTCCGGTAAGGATTCCTTATAAGCATATATTTCATTTATCCTTTCAAGGGTATAGTCATTGTAGACTTCCGTGTGAATGATGCCATCAATCGGTAAACGATCTACTTGCTGTGGAAATTCATCCGGATAGCCTACCGTTATTGTGGTTAAAGGAAAAACCAATTCGGGAAGTTGAAGTATATCAATAATCAGATCAGGATTATAGGTTGTAGTACCTATATAGCAGATTCCTAATCCATTTTCTTCTGCCAGCGTGCAGAAAGTCTGTGTAACAATTACGGTATCCATTGCAGCATTCATGAACGACTGGAAGTTGTTATAGCCAGGGTTTGCATTCCGATGCTCACACCACTTGCTGAACCGTCGGAAATCGGCACAAAAGGTAAGAATAACAGGGGCTGTTTTAACCATAGGCATATTATAATGTGCCGGTAGAAGTTTTTCTCTCATGCCATTATCTCTGGTAACAATAACGCTATAAAGCTGCATGTTTCCGGTAGTAGATGACCGAAAAGATAGTTCAAGCAAATTATTCAACAAATCAGCAGTTACATCCTGCTGTGTATACTTACGAATAGTCCGTCTGTTCCTGATAGATTCCATTTTTGTTTTTCTGCAAAAATAAAGAATATGATCAGACAGAGCAATTTTATCTTAGATATTTTAATGAGATGTTATCCTTTTCGGGCAACTGTAGTCTGCTATTTTATACTTAGAATAATCTTTTTAGAAAACATTTTGAAACAAACAAAACAATAATCAATTACTTATCAACAGATTATAATAACAAATAGAAAACTTTATCCTGTGGATAAATAGTTTCTTTTTTGTTTTGTCATCCCGGAAAACATTCCTAGCTTTGCAAACGCAATTATTAAACTAAACGTTACCTCTGCACGTTATTGATTTTTATAATTCCTATTTATAGAATAAAAGTGGAACAGAATATCTATTCTTACGAAGAAGCCTTTGAAGAATCTTTACGATATTTTCAAGGGGACGAATTAGCTGCGAGGGTTTGGGTAAACAAGTATGCAGTTAAAGATTCTTTCGGAAACATTTATGAAAAGTCGCCGGAAGACATGCATTGGAGATTGGCGAATGAAGTAGCCCGAGTTGAGTCAAAATATATAAATCCATTGTCCGCCAAAGAACTTTTCGATTTATTTGACCACTTCAAATACATTGTGCCACAAGGAAGCCCGATGACGGGTATTGGCAATAACTACCAGATAGCATCATTATCCAACTGTTTTGTTATTGGTGTGGATGGTGAAGCAGATTCATATGGAGCCATTATTAAAATTGATGAGGAGCAGGTTCAGCTAATGAAAAGACGCGGTGGCGTGGGGCACGACCTCTCTCATATACGTCCTAAAGGATCACCCGTTAAGAATTCGGCCTTAACTTCAACCGGTATCGTTCCTTTTATGGAAAGATATTCTAATTCAACACGCGAAGTTGCACAGGATGGTCGCCGAGGTGCATTAATGCTAAGTGTATCTATTAAACATCCTGACTCGGAGTCATTTATCGATGCAAAGATGACCGAAGGTAAAGTTACCGGTGCAAATGTTTCGGTGAAACTGGACGATGAATTTATGCGAGCCGCGATCAATAATTTAACTTATACACAACAACACCCTGTTAAATCTGATCATCCTACAATAGTTAAAGAGATTGATGCATCGTCATTGTGGAGAAAGATTGTTCATAATGCATGGAAATCGGCCGAACCGGGAGTGCTATTCTGGGATACCATTATAAGAGAATCCGTACCCGATTGTTACGCAGATCTGGGCTACGAAACAGTTTCTACCAACCCATGTGGTGAAATTCCTCTCTGTCCATACGATTCCTGCCGTCTACTGGCAATAAATTTATATTCGTATGTTGTTAATCCATTTAAAGAAAATGCTTATTTCGACTTTGAACTTTTCGAAAAGCATGTTGAATTAGCTCAACGGATTATGGATGACATAATTGATCTTGAACTGGAGAAAATCGAACTTATACTGAATAAAATAGATCAAGACCTTGAAGACCCGGAAGTAAAACGAACAGAACGGCTTCTGTGGGAAAAGATATACAAAAAAAGTGCCCAGGGAAGAAGAACCGGTTTAGGGATTACTGCCGAAGGTGATATGTTGGCTGCTTTGAACCTACGTTACGGAACAGAAGAAGCTACCGAATTTTCGGAAAAAGTGCATAAAAAAGTAGCGGTTAATGCTTATAAATCATCTGTTAAGATGGCACAGGAAAGAGGCGCTTTCGAGATTTATGACTGGGAAAGGGAACAGCAAAATCCATTCATTAATCGCCTTCGCGAAGCTGACCCCGATCTCTATGAAGAAATGAAAAAGCATGGCCGCCGAAATATAGCTTGTCTTACAATTGCCCCCACCGGAACCACTAGTTTGATGACCCAAACAACATCAGGTATTGAGCCTGTGTTTCTGCCTGTATATACACGCCGGAGAAAAGTTAATCCAAACGATGCCCAGGTAAGAATTGATTTTGTTGACGAAACCGGCGATGCTTTCGAAGAATATATTGTATTTCATCATAAGTTTGTTACCTGGATGGAAGCACAAGGATATGATCCCGCGAAGAAATATACTCAGGGAGAGATTGATGAATTAGTAGCGAAGTCTCCCTATTATAAAGCAACTTCTAATGATGTGGATTGGTTGATGAAAGTAAAAATGCAAGGTCGCATTCAGAAATGGGTAGATCATTCCATTAGTGTTACTATCAATCTTCCTAATGATGTTGATGAGGAGCTTGTGAACCGTTTATATGTGGAAGCTTGGAAATCCGGCTGTAAGGGATGCACCGTTTATCGCGATGGTTCACGCTCGGGTGTTTTGCTTTCAACCAAGAAAGATAAAGAAGAAGTTCCGCCATGCAAGCCGCCAACCATTGTTGAAACCCGCCCGAAGATACTGGAAGCCGATGTTGTAAGGTTTCAGAATAATAAAGAAAAATGGGTAGCATTTGTGGGCTTACTGGATGGCAGGCCTTATGAAATATTCACCGGACTGCAAGACGATGATGAAGGTATACTTCTACCTAAAAGTGTTACAACCGGTAGGATTATTAAAAACGTTGATGAAGAAAGCGGAACTAAACGTTACGACTTCCAATTTCAAAATAAGCGTGGATATAAAACCACCATCGAAGGCCTATCGGAGAAATTCAACAAAGAATACTGGAACTATGCTAAGCTGATATCAGGAGTGCTTCGTTGGAGAATGCCGATTGAGCAGGTTATCAAACTGGTTAGTTCACTGCAATTAGATAGCGAAAACATCAACACATGGAAGAATGGTGTTGAAAGGGCGCTAAAAAAATATATCCAGGATGGAACAGAAGCCACCGGCAAGAAATGCCCAAGCTGTGGAAACGAAACACTGGTATACCAGGAAGGATGCCTTACCTGTAAAACATGCGGGGCTTCCAGATGTGGTTAATCGGTTATATAATGATTAATAAAATGTTATTGAAGCAAAAGGGGCTATAAAGGCCCCTTTTTTGATTCGGAGAAACATATTAGCACAAACGTTTGCGCTGGAAAAAACTTTAGTTACCATTTATTGTTGTATAATAACGGAAATAATATCTTTATAATTGCAATATATTAGTTTCGAATAATTAGTTACGAGTTGCAAATACTATGTAGATAATCCATTCAACTCGTAACTTAAACTAATACCCGTAACTCGTAACTAATAAGCTAATACTAAAAAATATGACCATATCATTTCATATTGAATATCGTACCAACTGGGGAGAAGAGGTTAAACTTCTTGGCTCGGTGCCGGAGTTAGGGAATAATACACCTCAGAATGCAATACTTCTTCATACGGTAGACGGAATTAACTGGACAGTTGAAACGGAAATTAAAACACCAACAAGCAGTGTAATAGAATATAATTATTATATCTACAGAGATGGGAATGTAATAAGGAACGAATGGAAAAGTTTTCCGCGAAAGGTGTTCTTATCGAACAGAGGTAACCAATCGTATGTAGTTTACGACTCCTGGAAAAATATTCCCGAAGATTTATATTTCTACAGTTCGGCCTTCAGCGAATCTTTATTGGCTCATTATAACAGAGACAATGTTCAGGAAAGCTATGCAAACGGTTTGGTGATTAAAGCTCATGCTCCAAGAATATCAAGTGATTATTGTCTGGGAATTTGCGGGAATCAACCTCTTCTCGGAAGTTGGGATGCCGACAAAGCATGGTTGATGAGCGATATAAACTTCCCCGAATGGCAAGCTGAACTGGATGTGTCTAAAATGCAGCTACCCATTGAGTATAAGTTTGTACTTTTTAATAAGAAAACAAAGAAAGCCGAATGCTGGGAGAAAAATCCTAACCGGTATATTAGCCCTTACGAAATAAACGAAAACGAAACAGTTGTAATCTCCGACAGATATGTTTATTTCGACATTCCTGCATGGAAAGGAGCCGGAGTTGCCATACCTGTGTTTTCATTGCGATCGGAAAGAAGTTTTGGTATAGGAGACTTCGGAGATCTGAAAAAGATAATTGACTGGGCGGTAAAGACTGATCAGAAGTTTGTTCAGATACTACCCATTAACGATACAACGATGAGTGGAAGCTGGACGGACTCTTATCCGTATAACAGCATTTCCATATATGCATTCCACCCGATATATCTTAATATTGATAAACTAGGACAGTTAAATGATAAGAAAGCAGCAAAGGAATTCGAAGAAAAGCGAGTAGAGCTGAATTCACTTGCCATGTTGGATTTCGAGGCAGTATTCAATACTAAATGGGAATATTTCCGGCTTATTTATGCACAAGAAGGGGAGAGGGTATTGGCTTCGGATGAATTTCATCTCTTCTTTGAAACCAATAGAGAATGGTTGCAGCCGTATGCGGCATTTAGCTATTTAAGGGATACTTATCATACCCCCAATTTCAGAGAATGGCCTGTGCAGTCTTCTTATAATTCGAAAGAGATTGATACGCTTTGCCAACCCGGAACATCTCATTACAATGATATCGCTATTTATTATTATATCCAATATAACCTGCACCTTCAACTACTGGAAGCAACCACTTATGCCCGTAAGCATGGGGTTGCTCTTAAAGGTGATATTCCAATCGGAATTAGTCGCAATAGCGTTGAAGCATGGGCAGAGCCTTATTATTTTAATCTTAATGGCCAGGCCGGCGCTCCCCCCGATGATTTCTCCGCGAACGGACAAAATTGGGGATTCCCTACTTACAACTGGGATATAATGGCAAAGGATGGATATAAATGGTGGATGAAGCGTTTCCATAAAATGTCGGAATACTTCGATGCCTACCGCATTGATCATATACTGGGCTTCTTCCGCATCTGGGAGATTCCAATGAATGCAGTATATGGATTACTGGGACAATTTGTTCCGGCATTACCAATGACAAGGGAAGAAATCGAAAGTTATGGTTTGCAGTTTCGTAAAGACTTCTTCCTTAATCCATATATACATGAATCGTTTCTCGAACAGATATTCGGCCCTCATGTGGAACTTGTTAAACAAACCTTTATCGAAACAACCGATACGTGGCAGGTATACCAAATGCGTGCGGAATTCGATACGCAAAGAAAAATAGAAGCATACTTCGCCGATAAAAACGATTCGGATAGTATATGGATTCGCGATGGGCTTTATTCATTAATTAGTAATGTATTGTTTGTTGCCGATAAACACGATCCGGAGAAATACCATCCCCGCATCAGTGCGCAACTTGATTTTCTCTATAAATCATTACCGGATTGGGATAAGAATTCTTTCAACCAACTGTATGATCAGTATTATTATCACAGGCATAATCAATTCTGGTTGGAACAGGCTATGCAGAAGTTGCCTCAACTTACCCAATCAACCCGGATGCTTGTATGCGGGGAAGATCTAGGAATGATCCCAGATAGTGTGCCCTGGGTAATGAATGATCTGCGTATCCTCAGCCTGGAAATCCAGCGGATGCCCAAGAGCCCTTTTTATGAGTTCGGTCATCTTAATGAATATCCGTACACTTCGGTTTGTAGTATTTCAACTCATGACATGTCAACACTACGCGGATGGTGGGAAGAAGATTATGCGCAAACTCAGCGGTATTACAATACTATGCTGGGGCATTATGGTGTGGCTCCTATGGTTGCTTCGCCGGAACTTTGCGAGGAAGTGGTAAGAAATCATTTGTATAGTAATTCCATATTATGTATTTTAGCATTGCAAGACTGGATGTCTCTTGATGAAGAGGTTAGAAATCCGAATGTACAGGATGAAAGGATTAATATCCCGGCTAATCCAAAGCATTATTGGTGCTATAGAATGCACCTAACAATCGAGCAACTGATTGATGCCGCAAGCCTGAACGATAAAATTAAAAAAATGATCACCATCACCGGAAGAAATCCGGAGAAGTAATTTGCGTATGAAAATAAACCGGTCATACATTTATTTGAATAACGTTTCCTTCTACAGTTATCATGGCGTAGCAGAACAGGAAAGAATAATTGGCAACAATTATGAACTAACCTTGCGCTTATCTGTTGATCTTGAAAAAGCAATGAAAAGTGATAATGTAGAAGATACTGTTAATTATGCACTTGTACATAAAGCATTAGCAGAAGAGATGGCCATTCCTTCTAAACTCTTGGAACATGTATGCGGAAGAATCATTAAAAAACTGTTTCTGGAGTTTCCGGCCATTGATGAAATCAAAATAAAACTATCGAAGAGAAATCCTCCTATGGGAGCGGATATAGAAACTGCGGGAGTAGAATTAAGGGTTAAACGTTGAGTAACGGTAGGTTGCGCGGAGTATAATTATTTTCTTTCAGGCATTCATCATATTTTTTTCTACCTTTGCACTAATAAAATATTACAGAGGGCTCAATTAAATTATGGCAAAGAAAAAATCCGGTGGAGAAAGTAAACCACTTACTTCACTAACTAAAATCATTAATTTCCTAAAAAGTGATACTCTACGGTTTCTTGCAGGATTTGCGCTAGTGCTTTTTTCTGTCTATCTACTTCTTGCTTTCGCTTCTTACTTCTTTACGGGGGCGGCCGATCAAAGCATTATTGACGGTGCAGCTGCGGGAGATCTCTCGGCAACGGATAATAAAATAAGAAACTATGCCGGTTCTCGAGGAGCTCAGCTGGCAAATTATCTAATAAATAATTGCTTTGGGCTGGCATCGTTTTTCATTATCGTTTTTCTTGTTGTTTGCGGAATCCGATTAATGAAAGTTCGTAAATTCAATCTCTTGAAATGGTTTATCGGATGTTCCTTACTGCTCATCTGGTTCTCTTTATTTTTGGGGTTTGCTTTTTATGATTTTTATGCCGACTCCTTCTTTTACTGGGGCGGAAGACATGGATATAATGTAAGCGCCTGGTTTATTTCGCAAATCGGAGTACCGGGAATGTGGTTATTGCTTTTCGCATCGGCCATCGGTTTCCTTATTTATATAAGTTCAAAAACAGTTATATGGATACGGGATTTCCTTCAACTGAAATTTGTGAATAGTAAAAAAGAAGCGCGAAAGCCCGAATCCGTAACAGATAATAAAGAAGAAGAAAAGCCGGAAGCATCCGCGCAAGAACCGAAAGAAGAACCGGAAGAAGATAAGCCGATTGAAATTCCATTGGTAAATAAACCCGAACATATTGTTCCTGCCGAATCCGGTAATGATACTGATATGGAGATAACCGTGGTGCAAGATGAAGAAGGGGACGAGGGAATTATTCCATCAGAGCCACTATTCGATATTGAGGCAAACGAAGATGATGCTTATCAGGGGCCAGAGATAGAACCCTATAACCCTAAGCTCGACTTAGAGAACTATAGATTCCCAACAACAGATTTATTGAAAAGATATGATAATAACGAGCTTACTGTTAACATGGAAGAACAAACTGCTAACAAAGATCGTATTATCAACACGCTTAGAAGTTTTGGTATCGAAATAAGTACCATAAAGGCTACAGTAGGCCCTACGGTAACTTTATATGAAATAACCCCTGAGCAAGGAGTGCGTATTTCTAAGATCAGAGGATTGGAAGATGATATTGCTTTAAGTCTTTCGGCATTGGGCATTCGTATTATTGCCCCTATTCCGGGAAAAGGAACTATTGGTATTGAGGTGCCTAACTCAAATCCTAAGATCGTTTCTATGCAAAGCATTATTGGAAGTAAAAAGTTCCAGGAATCTAATTACGATCTTCCTATTGCATTAGGAAAGACAATCACCAATGAGGTGTTTATGGTAGATTTATGTAAAATGCCTCACGTATTGGTTGCCGGTGCTACCGGACAGGGTAAATCTGTTGGACTTAATGCTATTATCACCTCCTTATTATATAAGAAGCACCCTGCCGAACTTAAGTTTGTACTTGTTGATCCTAAAAAAGTTGAATTCAGTATATACTCTGCCATAGAGAATCATTTCCTGGCTAAGCTGCCCGATGGCGAAGAAGCAATTATTACAGATGTTACCAAAGTGGTACAAACACTCAATTCGCTTTGTGTGGAAATGGATTCCAGATACGACTTATTGAAAAAGGCTCATGTGCGTAATGTAAAAGAGTATAACGATAAATTCATTAACCGCAGACTGAATCCGGAAAAGGGACATAGATTCATGCCATACATCGTGGTAATTATCGATGAGTTTGGAGACCTGATTATGACTGCCGGAAAAGAAGTTGAACTTCCAATTGCCCGTATCGCCCAGCTGGCTCGCGCGGTAGGTATTCATATGATTATTGCAACACAGAGACCTACCACAAACATCATTACCGGTACAATCAAGGCCAACTTCCCTGCTCGTGTAGCATTCAGGGTTTCGGCAATGATGGACTCTCGCACCATTCTCGACCGTCCGGGTGCCAATCAGCTTATCGGACGTGGAGATATGCTCTTCCTACAAGGGGCCGATCCGGTGCGTGTGCAATGTGCTTTTGTAGATACCCCCGAGGTGGAAGATATTGCCAAATATATTGCTCGTCAGCAGGGTTATCCTACAGCATTTTATTTACCGGAGTATGTCAACCCTGATGCTTTGGGAGATGTTGTTGATGTAGATATGACTCGTTTAGACCCTCTCTTTGAAGATGCTGCCCGTATAATAGTTGCTAATCAACAAGGATCAACATCTTTGATTCAGCGTAAGTTCTCCATTGGATACAACCGAGCCGGACGAATCATGGATCAGCTTGAAAAAGCAGGAATTGTAGGCCCGAGCGAAGGCAGTAAAGCCCGTCAGGTAATGTGTCTGGACGAAAATGACCTTGAAATGAGATTAAGTAATCTATAGCCAAACCAAGTATGAAAAAATATATATCGTTTCTTATAATTGTTCTAACGGCAATAACGGTTTATGGGCAGGATAACCTGAAAACCGTGCTTGCCAAAACCGATGCTGCTCTTCATAATGCCGGTGGCATTGAATCGGCATTCTCTATAAAAGTATATAATGGTAATACCTTGAATGGCTCTTCGAGCGGGATTTTAAAGCTGGATGGAAGAAAATTCTTTTTGGAAAGCCCGGAAACTGTGGCGTGGTTTAACGGAAACACTCAATGGGTTTACCGCAATGATGAAGTAAATATAACAAACCCCACCGAGGAAGAGTTACAGGAAATTAATCCTTACGCGATACTGGAAAACCAAAGTAAAGATTATAAGTATGCATTGGGAAAGACAAAAACCTTTTTAGGGAAACCCATTACTGAAATTGTTTTGACTGCAACAAAGAAAGATAAAAGCATAAATAAAATCAATATATATCTCGATTCTTCGTATTTACCTGTTTATATTGTTGCGGTAATGCAGGATGGTAGCCGGAATGAGATTACCATTAATGGTAACAAAACAGGGAAAGCTTTCGATAACTCGCTTTTCGAGTTTGATAAAAAGAAGTATGCAAATGCTGAAATAATTGATTTAAGATAATCTAAGATAATCTCTAAAAGAAAGAAGATGGAAAACGAAAAAGTTAGATGCTTAATTATAGGATCCGGCCCTGCCGGATACACCGCTGCAATATACGCGGGCAGAGCAAATTTAAAACCGGTATTGTACGAAGGCCTTACTCCGGGTGGTCAGCTTACTACAACTACAGATATAGAAAACTTCCCCGGATATCCCAGTGGGGTATCGGGAACTCAAATGATGGAAGACCTCCGTCAACAAGCCGAACGTTTCGGAGTGGATGTACGTTTCGGTATTGCAACATCTGCCGATCTGGAAAACCTTCCTTATACAGTAACGTTCGATGAAAAGACAGTTGTTGAAGCTGAAACCATAATTATTGCTACAGGCGCGAGTGCCAAATATCTGGGATTACCCGATGAGCAGAAGTACGCGGGAATGGGAGTAAGCGCTTGTGCTACCTGTGATGGTTTTTTCTACAGAAAGAAAACCGTGGCTGTTGTGGGTGGGGGAGATACCGCTTGCGAAGAAGCCATTTACCTTGCCGGGTTGGCATCGAAGGTGTATATGATTGTGCGTAAAACCTATCTTCGTGCCTCACGGATTATGCAGGAACGTATTAAACATCATCCAAATATAGAAGTGTTATTCGAGCATAATGCCGTTGGCTTGTATGGAGATTCCGGTGTGGAAGGCGTTCATCTGGTAAAAAGACAAGGTGAAGCTGATGAAACAAAATATGATCTTCCAATCGATGGATTCTTCCTGGCCATTGGTCATCATCCCAATTCGGGTATATTTGCCCCGTATCTTGATACTGATGAAACAGGATACATTCAAACCATTCCGGGAAGTCCACGTACAAATGTACCCGGTGTGTTTGCCGCTGGAGATGTTGCCGATCCGGTTTACCGTCAGGCAATAACTGCCGCCGCAAGTGGATGTCAGGCAGCAATAGAGGCAGATAGGTACCTCTCCGAATACGAATTTAAACAGGCAATGTTGAAGAAATAGGTAATATATCTATCAAAATATCAACGTTGCATTTCTCCCAAATGCGCGTTGCATTTGCCTCAACAGCACGTTGCTAATTTGAAAATGCAACGTGCTGTTGAAGTAAATGCAACGTGCTGTTTGTAGTACCCCTCTCCCCTCATCTATCACTACGTATATGTAATACGAAATTTGGTATACAAATTATCCCCTTTCGTCTCAAAAGGACTGATTGGCGATTAATGTTTTACTTTTTTATATATCTTTGCAATCGTTTTTTACAAAACACGAGCCAAAACTTTAATTATGAATTTTATGCAACGACTTCTATGGACTTTTGTCTTTTCTACTTTGTGTACACTAACTTTTAGTCAGGAATACCTGATCAATGGCACAATTACCGATGCGCGAACAAAAGAAACTCTTATCGGAGTATCTGTTATACTCAAGAACAAACCTAACCATGGAGCCTCAAGTGACAGTAAAGGCCGGTTTATTTTATCATTAACAAATGGAAACTATACCTTAGTAGTAAACTATCTGGGATATGAAACGAAAGAAATACCCATTACAGTTTCCGGTAAAAACGTAACAAAAAACATTGAGCTGGCTCAAACATCTTTTGAGCTAACAGAGGTAGTTGTTACCTCTCGCCGACCGGATGCATCCGTATCCGACCCCCAGGCGGGGGTAACCCAACTGGAAGTAGAACAATTAAACAAGCTGCCCGTGCTTATGGGCGAAAGAGATGTTATTAAAACGCTCGAATTGCTTCCCGGTGTAAAAAGTGCCGGAGAAGGCAGCTCGGGATTCTTTGTTCGCGGTGGTACAGCCGACCAAAATCTGATCATTCTTGATAACGTTTCCGTTTACAATGCTTCCCACCTCATGGGATTCTTCTCCACCTTTAACTCGGATGTACTTCGGGATGTGGCCTTGTATAAAGGTCCTATCCCTGCGCAATACGGTGAACGACTGGCGGCCATCCTGGATGTTCAACAGCGTAGCGGCGACATGCAAAGATATCGTGTATCGGGGGGTATCGGGTTAATTTCATCAAAACTGAATGTAGAAGGCCCGATACAGAAAGGTAAATCTTCTTTTCTGCTGGGTGCCCGTAGAACCTATGCCGATGCGGTTGCGCGACTTTCCGGAATTGAGGATGCTAAGAATGCATACCTCTATTTCTACGATCTTAATATGAAATTAAACTTCGCCCTTAGCAATAAAGATCAATTATCTGTTTCCGGTTACTTGGGAAGAGATAAAATGATTCTGAAAGATATGGCCGATATGGGCTGGGGAAATTCTTTTCTGAATGCTAAGTGGACCCGCGTAATGAGCTCCTCGTGGATGTTGGGAACCTCTTTAGGTATCAACCAATACTCTTACGGAGCCAGTATGGATGTGGGTATGGAAATGGAATCTAAAGCAAAAATACTGGATTATGCCCTTAAGCAAGAGTTTCAGTACGAATGGAGCGAAAATAATGTGTGGAGATTCGGACTTCAATCTACCTGGCATAACCTTGCTCCCGGAGATATTGATGTAGAATCGGAAGAAAAAAACACTGTTAACCTTCACCATCGTTACTCGTGGGAAAACGGTTTGTATATCTCTAATAGATTAAAGGTTACCGATAAAATAGAATTATTGTATGGCTTACGGCTTTCCATTTTTTCGGCCATGGGTAAGGGAGAATATTACGAACTGAATGAGCATAAGGAAGTTACCGATAGTATATGGTATCCATCCGGTAAATTTGTTAAAACATATGTCAACCTCGAACCTCGTATCTCGGGCGTTTATAGATTCAATGAGGTGTCTTCCGTAAAAGCATCCTACTCGCGAACAACCCAAAATATGCATCTGCTAACACAGATTTCAATGGGAACTCCTTTTGATAGATGGACATCCAGCTCCAATAACATTAAACCGCAAATCTCTGATCTGTTTACATTAGGATATTTCCGTAACTTTCGTGATAATATGTACGAATTCAGTGCAGAGGCGTACTATAAGGATATGCGAAACCAGGTAGATTTCAAGGATCACGCGGAGCTTCAGGGATACGATGTTATTGATACGGAATTGCTGTTTGGTAAAGGTCGGGCGTACGGACTGGAGCTAATGCTGCGCAAACAAACCGGGCGACTTACAGGATGGATTGGTTACACGCTCTCTAAGTCGGAAAAGAAGATTGATGGTATCAACCAAAACCGTTGGTATAATGCTTACCAAGATCGTACACATGATGTTTCTGTTGTTGGAATTTATGAGTTAAACCGGAAATGGTCTCTATCGGCAGCATGGATTTATTATACGGGAAATGCCATCAGCTATCCCAGTGGGAAATATCAGATTGATGGGAAAGATGTAATGTATTATGCCGAAAGAAACGGTTACCGCGCCCCGGCATATCACCGTTTAGATTTGGGCGCTACCTGTTTATTAAAGAAAACCGCTAAATTTGAATCGGAATTATCATTTAGCTTATATAATGCCTATGGTAGGCGTAATGCTTATATGATACAATTCCGCACGAATGATGATGATTCGTCGAAAACATCTGCGTACAGGTATGCATTGTTTACTTATGTGCCCTCTATATCATGGAATTTCAAATTTTAAAACCAACTGTAATGAAGAAGATACTATACCTTATTATATTAGCTGCCTTTATAGCATCATGCGAAGATGTTATTGATATAAAACTAAACTCGGTGAATCCTGAAGTGGTGATAGAGGGAGTTGTTCGCATGGATGAATATGCAACCGTACTTATCACCAAAACAAAAGATTTTGATAGCAATAATAACTATACACCCATTCGTGATGCCCGTGTGGTTATTAAAGATGATGCCGGAAATACGGAAGAGTTAAAGCCGAATGCCTCCGGAAGGTATGTTGCAACTTCTATTCGGGGAATAGAAAAGCGTACTTATAATCTTTCTGTTGAATACAAAGACAAGAGTTACACAGCAACCACTTACATGCCCCCAAGAGTAGAAATCGACTCGATTACTGTTTTTTACTTTCCCGTGGCCGATACTTATTATCCGCAAGTTCATTTTGTTGATCCCCGAGGTGATGAAAACAAATATTATCGTTTTGCTTTTGCCATTAATGGAGAATGGTTGAAGAATGTAAATAAGCCTGTAATGTCAACAGAGTATATGGATGGCAATGTTATCCGCGATCCTGTATTTGTTCATTATGATGATGGAAATGAGGACGATGTAATTGAAAACGGAAATCTTGTAACGCTTGAAATGCAATGCATTGACAAAGCTACTTACTATTTTCTGCAAACTTTATCTAACGCTGATATGGCAGCGGCTAACCCAACCGGCAATATCACAGGCGGAGCTTTGGGATACTTCGGCGCCTTTTCATTTACCCAAAAAGATATCATGATGGAATGGTAGTTTGGGATTACAAATGTTTTTTTATACCTTTGATAAGAATTAGAGAAGATATAAAAATATGAAACTTAGCCAACAGTCCCAGTTACTCATTGAATCTACTATTAAAGAAGCACTTAGTAAATTTTCTCGAAGTGCTGATCAAAGTATTGTAACCGACATACATTTGCAGGCAAATCAAAATTCGGCCGAACTCATCATCTTCGATGATGACGATAATGAACTGGCTACTTGTGTCATTGAAGAATGGCTATCATTTAATGGGCAGAATTTCTATAAAGAGGTAGAAAGAGCATTTCGTAACCTCTTGAACCGTATGAGAGACAATGGAATAATTGAAGAGTTGCCAATACTTCAACCTTACTCTTTTGTATTGGTAGATGACGATAAAGAAACGGTTTCCGAATTGTTGCTTATTGATGAAGATGTGCTTCTCTTAAATGAGGAACTATTAAAAGGACTGGACGAAGAGCTTGATATCTTTTTGAAAGATTTATTGAAGGAATAAGGGAATAAGGCATTCCTTTTTAAGATAATACTAAATAACCCACTGTATTTAATTATAATGCAGTGGGCTTTTATTTGGTATCCGCTTTCTTGTTATCCAACCCGCCAAATATCGTTTACCTTTTTACGAATAATCACAATATTTATTGTAGCCACAATCAGCGAAATCAATGCACCAATAAATAGGGTAAGCCAAATGCCTCCTGTTGCTACAGAATTAAACAACGAACCCAGTATGTTGAGGTAATATCCCCTGAGTGCTACAACCAGAAGCACCGCGATTATCAGTACCAACCCACTCAATACACTCGTTAACACCTGATAAGGTAAAGAAACCTGTGCCGGATTATAGCCAATAAGCAATAAACTTTCCAGCTTCGTGTTATTCTTCTGTAATAACAGAAAGATGCTCAGCATCAACATATAGAAAGAAAGCAGAGTAATCACTACGCCAATACCCAAAACAATACCCACAATCAGGCGAAGGAAATAAGTTGTTTTCCCTGCATCCAATTTGTTGTCTTCTGTTTCGTAACCCTTGTTGTGAAAGAATTGAGCAATGGCAGCATCTGCCGGATTGTTTATTTCTATAATTAAACGCGAAGGTTGCGGTTGAGACCCGGGGGCAAATTTATTATTAGCCCAATTCATAAAAGATTGCGGAACCAGTATGGTATTTAACCGGTTAGAAAAGCCTACAATGTTTCCTTTATACTGCTCGCGCTGACCATTGCCACGAAGAACAATATCCATTTGAATCAATCCCATCAATCCTTCGGATATTTTAGGGAGATTGCGCGATTGGGCAAATCCGAAATTATAAAGATTAAGATAATTTCTGGGAATAATAATAGGAATAACCCCACTCTCGGAATCGAAATTCCATTTATCCAGATTAACATCCACATATTCATCCGGTACAGATTCGAAGAACATAGCAGTTGAAAGCTGTACTCCTGCTTCTTTCATGCTTATTCCGGCAGATACATTGAATAGGGTTGGCATAAAGCCGCCCACATCTTTTGTAAAGGGTTGTTTCTTTATTTCTTCGATCTCCGCCGCAGAGAATGTATTTGATTTCCCTGCCAACGAGCCAAGTGTGCTGATTTTCTTGGAAACAATAACATATTCTCCTTTCATAAAACTGTCTCCTCCGGAAAACAAAGGGAGCACATCTTTATAAAACTGAATACCCAGAAGAATAATTACCATGCCAAACAAATTGGCAAGAAAGAAACCTGTAAGTTGTGCTATGCTTATGTGTTGACGGAGCAACCGCCATATTAATCTGTTCATTATAATTTGAATACGTTATTAAATGATAAATCAATATGTTTTCCAATAGAAGTTATAATAACACCGGCGTTTTGTTTCTCTGCCTCTGCCATAAGTATTCTTCCCATGATTTCTCCATTCACATCATCGAGATGGCTAACCGGCTCGTCCATTATAAAGAAGTCGCAAGGTTGGCATAAAGCACGCAAAAATGCCACCCGCTGTTGCTGTCCGAATGATAGTTTCCCTACTTTTGCTTTAATCTTATCTGCTATACCCAACGCTTCCAATAAATCTTTAATCTCTTTTTTCTTTTTAAATCCTGTGAGATTGTTTTTTAACAAGATATTATCCATTACTGTTAATTCGGGAAAGAGGCGTAAGTCTTGAAACAACATACTAACAGACGCTTTGCGAATATCAACCCATTGTTGAATAGAAAATGTTTTAATATTTTCTTCGTCAAATGTTATTATTCCCTGATAATCTGCACGAGATCCATAGATGAAGTTACATAAAGAAGATTTTCCGGTTCCGGAAGCTGCTTCAATGAGATAGGTTTCGCCTTTCCGGAAAATAACATTCTTGTGCCAGATTTCCGATTCAACAGAACTCCTGCCGGCAAAAACTTCGGGTAGCGTTTGTTGTAAATGAATAATATCCATGCTTTAATAAATTCTTTAAACTGCAAAGTACGCAAAAAAAAATATTTTTAATGCGTACTTTGCAGTTCGTTCTTATGATTTAACAATTACATACCTGAAAGTTGTTTTGCCATGTCGACAAATTGTTTCAGTATGTTGGTGTCTTTATTGGTCATATGCAATGTTATTTCTGCTTCAGTTGGGGTAACCGAAGTTATTTCCATATAAGAGAATGTGGATGCAATATCCAGATAAGTTTTATACTCCTTACCGCCAAATCCCGCCAACATCTGAACAACAGGGAGAGCAATAATAGCCTCTATATCTATTACAAAGTATTGATTTTTACCTTTAATATTCGAAGCATACCGCGCATCCTGCAGTGAAGTTTTCTTTCCACTTGTTCCGTTGTATATGGCTGCATCATTGGTAACATACGCCCTGTTATCTTTAACGCCAAAATAAAAACTTAATTTTCCGGATTTAAACTGATATTCATTGGGAGACAACTGAACAATGTCACTACCGCGTTTCAATCCAAATTTATCTTTATTCTGATAAATAACATCCAATGCATCATCCTTTTTTATGTCGGCATAAGCAAGAAACTTAGGCATGTCTGTCATAACTACATCCAATAAACCAAACGAAACATCACCATTAAATGCCTTGATAAATTCTCTGATCATTGCACCTTCTTCCGCTTCCATTGCTTGTTTAAAATCTTCATTCTCCATCATTGCGTTGAAGAATTGCTCGCCGTTAAGGTTTATTGTAAAGAATAAAAGAGGATTCACGGGGAAATCGCCAATAAAGCTTCCTTTAATTTTCCCTACTGCTTTGGCGTTGTGTTCCAGTAGTTTACTTATCTCTTCGTTTTCGGCATCAACTTCTAAATGAGAAAGCAGTTTACCTTTTTCAAAGGAAAAATCGCCAATAAAGTAAAGATCTCCTAAATCAATATTCGGCACGTTTACACCCATTTGGCGGGTTACCCGGCTAGAATGTTTTCCTAAACTGGTAAAGAAAAGTATATCACCTTTCTTTTTCTGCATTTTCTGGAAATACCTGTTTTTGTGTACATTGTTTTGCGAGTTGCTTTTCATGTAGGAAACAATGTCGTCTTCCGTGAAATCCCTGCTAGCTCTACCGATCATTGCTGTTGTCTTATCATAAACAATGAGTACATCGTTCAAGCTCATCAGATTCAATCCGTCTTTTTCTGCAACAGCGTCACCAATCCCCTCTTCAGTCATAACATCTAAAGTAGAGCGTAATTTTTTCTCATCGCTTACTTTTGCAACAATAACCGGATCTTCTTGTGCAGGAGATAGGAATACATACATCGGATCTTTCGAGCTTATACCCGATTCGGATGGGCTTTTCATGATTTTCTTGACATACTCTACCGAGGTAGGTTTCAGGCCGTTTGTCATTGCTTCAAGCATTTTTTCCTGGAAAGCCTGATTCTCCTGATCACTAAGACCTGCCTTATTACCCATTGAATTAAGATCAAGAGCAATTACAGTTGTTGCATCTGCCGGAATTACTTGCGTATAATTACCCGCTTGCTGACTACATGCGCTAATCGTTACCAATAATATGGTAAGAAACATCCACTGACTAATTTTTTTCATTCCCATTTTCTTTAAATTATAGTTTAGAAGTAAGAATGAAGGAGTAAGAAGTAAGAATGGCAATGCTGCATAGATTCTTACCCCTTGTTTCTTAATTCTTGATTAATAAAGCCAAAAGTGAAACATGCCGCTAGTGCCGCAGTTTCTGTACGCAGCCGTGATTCTCCCAGGCTGACGGGTCTATATCCTTTTTCTATTGCTATTTCTACTTCTCTATCACTGAAGTCTCCTTCGGGGCCAATAAGAATCAGTGTATCTTTTCCGGGTTGCAAAACATCTTTCAATAAAACCTTATCCCCCTTATTACAATGGGCGATGAATTTTTGTTCTCCTTGATGTTGATTTATGAAGTCATTAAATGATACCATCTCATTTAATTGTGGTAGGCGTGCTTTAAGCGACTGCTTCATTGCAGCTATCATAATTTTACTGATACGATCTGTTTTGATTATTTTCCTTTCCGAATATCGACAATTCAGAAAGGAAAGCGTATCAAACCCTATTTCGGTGGCTTTTTCGGCAAACCACTCGTTTCTGTCCATGTTCTTGGTAGGGGCCATAGCAACATGTAAGTGCCCATTCCATAATGGTTCTTGATGTATAATGTCCATTATTGATACTATACAACGTTTATGGTCGGCAGCACTAATTTCTGCTTTATAAAAATATCCGGCACCATCCGTCAGCATAATCTCATCGCCTTGAGATAAACGAAGAACTTTCAGACAGTGCTTAGCTTCTTCTTCAGGCAATTCTAGATTGTTTCGGATATCCGGGGTATAAAAAAAATGCATATTCTATTTACTCCCGGCGCATAATTTCATCGCGAAGCAAAGAAGCGAGTTCGTAATTTTCATCTTCAAGGGCCTTACTTAAAGCACTTCTTAGTGAAGATGTAGATTCACAAGCGTACACACCCTTGTCTTTCTTTTCGGCTTCTTCTACTTCAATTGCAATTCTTTCCTGCACTGTGATGCTTTCACGCTCAAGAATAGATTCGTATATAAAAATCCGGCAATGAGATCTTACGGCCATTGCAATTGCATCGGAAGTACGTGCATCGATACGAATTTCCGAATCGCCTTTTTTGAAGTAAACGTATGAATAGAATACTCCTTCGCTGGCACGATAAATTAAAACTTCGCTTACCGAGATATCAAATAAAGTAAGACATGATGTAAACAAATCATGTGTAAGGGGACGTGGAGCCTTAATATCCTTCATTTTTAAGGCTATGGACTGCGCCTCGGCCGCACCTATAATAATAGGCAATTGCCGATCTCCTCTAATTTCCTGTAGTACCATGGCATAAGCGGATGCCTGTGCCTGACTGTTGGAAATATTGATAACTCTTAGTTCAATTTTTTTCATTTTGTTTAATGAATTTGGATTTAGGAGCTAAAATTATGAATAATCTATTGAAGATTAATTCATAATTCGTTATTTATAATTCGTAATTGTTCTCTTTTATCTTTAAAAATGATTGCAAATAGTATTCCAACTACAATCATATAAGCTGCAAACACCAACCAGATACTTTTCCAATCTCCAATTCGGTAACCATCACTATATTCGGTGTAATGATTTACAACCAATCCGGCTCCATATGAGCCTAATACTGCGCCAATGCCATTTGTCATAATCATAAATACTCCTTGGGCACTGGCACGTATGGAAGGGTTAGTAGATTTTTCAACATATAGCGAACCTGATATGTTGAAGAAATCAAATGCCATTCCATATACTATATTAGATAACACTAATAACCATAATCTGTTTCCGGGGTTTCCCATCCCAAATAATTGGAAACGTAATACCCACGCAAACATACTAATAAGCATTACATTTTTAATTCCAAATTTCCTGAGGAAGAACGGTATGGTAAGTATAAATACAACTTCCGATATTTGTGATATGGACAATAATACTACCGAATGTTTCACCCCAAAAGATTCTACATATTGCGGATCGCTGGCAAAACTACTCAGGAATAAATCTCCAAAATTGTTTGTTATCTGCAAAGCGGCTCCCAATAACATGGAAAATATAAAAAAGAATGCCATGTTTCTGTCTTTAAACAATGTAAAAGATCGAAGCCCAAGCGAATTAATCAATGATTTATTCAAAGCACTTGTAATTATTTCGCATTTAGGAAGCGTAAAAGCATATAAACCTAATATAATTGCAGATACGGCAGAAAGCCATAATTGCATATGACTAAATTTAAATCCGCTAAAATCTACAACCCACATCGCTGCTATAAATCCAACAGTACCCCAAACTCGAATAGGCGGGTAATCTTTTATAATATCCAAACCCTCTTTTTCGAGCGCATTATAGGCAACCGAATTACTTAAAGCCAATGTTGGCATATAAAACATTACGCTTAACAGCATACAGGTATAAAGCAATCCATATTCTGTTTGGAAAGATGCGGTTATAAGAAATATGGCACCTATCAAGTGGCATAGCCCAAGTAACTTATGTGCCGGAATCCATTTGTCGGCAACAATTCCCATGAGGCCGGGCATAAACAGAGAAGCAATTCCCATAGTAGCAAAAAAACTACCAATCTGCACTCCATCGAATCCCAGATTATTACCGACATAACTTCCAAACGAGATTAACCATGACCCCCAAATAAAGAATTGAAGGAAACTCATGATTATCAAGCGAAACTTTACACTCATAATTAAGAGATTAAAGAATTAAGAATAAAGGAGTTAGAAGTGAAAATAAAAATAATCATCATGCCAATCCCCCATGTTAGTGCTCTAACTTTTTGCCTCTTAATAATAATCCTGCATGCAAATA
>DAIMFE010000028.1:0-30939 GCA_036724805.1 Bacteroides sp. | reverse complement strand
ACAGGACTTGACCTGCTTCGTTAATATGTTAATTCAAAATTTAACGAACTATTGATAATTATATAACCAGTCTTTTAAGGGGGCTGAAAGATAAACAACAACAAATATTATGGAATCCAAGATTAAAACAACAGCATTTGAATTAGCAAGATTATATAACAGACTTGCGAAAGAAATGAGTACTTATAAAAAATTCACGGATCTAGCGAAGCAAATAGTGGATGAAATGAATCCAAAGTATCTATCGCTATATTGTTTATGTAAAGAATATGGTTCTTCTTATAGAACAATCAAAATAGACTTTTCTTCCGTGGGAGGAGAATTAAATGCTCCGATTGATGAAATTATGTCTTCATCATATAAATATTTATTCAATATCGAATTGCAACTTTATTATGTTCCAAATGGGAAGAGTGTTGCTATGTGTGACCCTGCAAAGCTATAGAAATCTATAAAAAGGGTGGCTTCATATAAATATATAAAAATAACAATATGCGACTATTCGGCAACAGTCAAACAAAAGAGTTTAAAAACAAAATGGCAGATGTCTTTAACTTAATAGCAAATTTTAGCTACGGAGATTTGCCTATGTCAATGGTATCAACAATTGAAACAACGGTTGAAAATAATTATCGTCAGTTAAAGAATCTCTATAGCCGTTTCTCAAATCCATTTGAAGAGCATTTTAACTCATTTACAACATTTACTTCCGCTTTTGGTGATAAAACATCAATTGCCGAAGGAATGTATATTATATACTTGGCAAAGGAACTAGCTTTTCAAGGGCAAAGAATGTCTACAGGAATTCATCAGCAAATAATAATAGAAGCACGAACATTATGCAATTCTGTTTCAGGCAAGCAAAAAATAATGAGTGTAATTAATAATTCATAACCAATAAATAATAATGATATGAATATATGTCCAAAGTGTAATTCTACAAGTGCAAAAACAGCTTGGTTAGCTTGTGACCCAAAAGGTGAAAGAATTAAAACCTGTAAAGATTGTGGCTGTGAATATACTAAATACTGGGTTTATGAGGGAGGAAGAACCATAGAACGAAACTCATACGAGAAAGAACGAAACCGATAAATTATTAACGGAGATTGTAAATCAGGACAGAATTATTTTTCTAGTATAATAAAGATTTGATTTTGTCTTGATTTATTAAAGAAATTATAAAACATTATGCCTGTAATTATATTTGGATTTGGAGAAGAAGGCGGCAGAATTACTGATGAAGTTTTTGAACAAAATTTACCTGATGTAGATTGTTACCGAATTGGGGATAGTGAGAATGGCAAAGCACCTATAGTTGACCTGCTAAAAGAACATAGTTATCCGTATCTGGTATATCCTCATTGGGAAAATCTAGCAGCAGAACACGAATTTATTCTCAAAGAGTTTATACATCAACATATGAATGGTGTTTTCGTTAATGAATCGAAACTTAGTTGTGTGAGTGAAGCTAATCCTTTGAATTCATTAATAGATGAAACAGGAGTACATTATACTTCTAATGGGAAATGGCTCAAATCCTGTAAGAATAAAAGGATAAACGAATATGAAATTAAAAGGGATACAGTTTATATTAATACATCCGCTTTTAATAACTGTATTGAACTTGTTTCTATTAAAATACCAGATAGTGTAAATGCAATATTACCCAATATTTTTACAGGATGCTCAAAGCTAAAAGAAATTCATGTATATAATCCTAAGCCGCCTGTTATTTATGGATCATTGGGTAATTTGGATAAAAAGAATTGTTGTATTTACGTACCTGCTGGATCATTGGACTATTATAAAGGAGCAAATGGTTGGAATGAGTTCAAGAACTGTTATGAAGAAAGATAAATGCTGGCGGAGATGCTGATACTAATACGGCAATTGCTTGCAGCATTTTAGGTGCTAAATTTGGGTATAATAATATACCTGAATACTATATAAATGAGTTGCTTCATAAATATTATCTTATGAAGATAGCTAAGAAACTAATTAAAATTAATCCTATCTTGGTGAAACTAGATGTAAACCATGAAGTAAACCAGACACATAAATATATTGATTTGGGACGAATAAATTAACGTAATTATTTGATTTACAGGAGATAGGAGCAAAACAGAATTCCTAGACACGAAGGACTTAAAATCCTTTGGCTATAGCAGCTGTGCGGGTTCAAGTCCCGCTTCGGGTACGAAGATGGCATCCATCAAAAGCCTTGTAAATAAATGATTTGCAAGGCTTTTTTCGTTTATATACTTCTATATTCGGAGTTTATTCCCTATCTCACTTTCATGCTGTTCTTGTGCTTCTTTATTTTTTTTAGTGCCCAATCATAGTGGCTTGAAGTAGCTGAAACACAATAAGTCCCCAAGCTTGTAGTTCCTGTCCAAGAAAAATGTTTATTTGTGAACAATTCTTCGTTCGAAAATGATTCAATCAGTTTCATCGTATCCAAATGGCTTTTTTCCAAGAGAGCCACAGCTTTTTCAAGAGGTGTATTTTGGTGTTTCTCCCAAAGAACAATATTCATCCGAGGATATGTTTTCCAGTTATAAGGTTCGGGTAAAAAATTAGCCTTATTCCCTGATAGATTGGCGTCTACCCAATTCAATAACAGTTGATGCCATTCATACAGATGCACCAAAACATCTCTAATGTTTTTATCACGGTCTTCAAACAAAAACAATTTTTCTTGTTTTTCCTTGCTCATTGAATTAATAAGAGTAAATAATTTTGTAAAATTATCTTCGCTCGTTTGCTTCAATTGTTCTTTTGTTGTTGGTCTTGCCATTTTATATATATTACATATTTTCTGTACTACCTCGATATATTCAATATCGTGTGAGCAAAGATACAGATTTCGTCTCTATTTAGATATTATCCAATCCCGCCAATTTGCATTATATGGCTAACACCTATCATGTACATTCATTTTTCTAAGAGAATTGTATCGGCTTATCACAAAAAAGCCTTAATTATGAATGATTATTGACACTTTTTTCCCTATGTTTGTAGCTTTCAAAATAAATTATTCCAAATATTAAAAATGCAAAGACAATGGAACAGAACATTTTTTATCTAACCCCAGAAGAAGCACAAGAAACAGTTGATAATTTTGCAGAAAAAATCAACGAAGGACTAAACAAAGAAGGTATGGAAATATTAAACATACCCACTCTACATATCCCTAATCCCAACTATCCGGTAGATATTACAAAACTGAAAAACGGTAAAGTACTTGTTATTGATTGGGGAGGAACAAACTTTAGAGCAGCTATTGTTGAATTTAAAGATGGACAAGCCACAATTGTAGACAGATTCGATCCTAAAAAAGTAAAAGCCGGATACTATGAACTCTCTGCAAAAGTTGCCACCGGATATAGCAGAGAGAATCTGTATAGCAAAATGGCAGGATGGATAGGCGAACTGGAAAAACTAGACAGCACGGTTAAACACATTGGTTACTGTTTCTCTTACCCTGCCGCAGCACGCCTAAACGGAGATGCAGTGCTGCTTCGCTGGACCAAAGGAATGGATATTCCCGGTATGGTTGGAGAACCTGTAGGAGAATTATTACTTAATTATTTAAACAATAAATTTGCCGAAAGAAACATAAAATTCGAAAGCATTAAAGTTATTAATGATACCATCGCATGCTTATTCGCCGGATTTAGAGAAACAAACTATGATAATTACATTGGTCTGATTGTAGGAACAGGAACAAATATGGCATCTCTGATGCCACTCGGAAAGATAAGAAAACTCAATATGAAATCTGATGATTTGATCCCCGTAAATTTAGAATCCGGCAATTTCAACCCACCTTATTTAACTATCATAGATAAAATGGTAGATGCGATGTCTAACAACAAAGGAAGTCAATGCTTTGAAAAGGCGGTTTCCGGTGGGTATCTGGCCGAAGTTTTCCAAACGGTATTTAGTACCTGCTTGTTCAGTCGTAAATTTGATGGTGGCAAGATGGCCGACATGATTAATAATCCGGAAGATTATAAGGGCAAGGAAGAACAGGTAAAAGTTGCTGGATGGATTTTTGACAGATCGGCTAAATTTGTTGCTGCTTCTATTGCAGGCCTTGTTAAGGTATTGAAAGATCAAAGAAATGAAATTCAGAATGTATGTCTGGCAGCTGATGGCAGTGTATTCTGGGGAAAAGATAAAAATAAAAACACTCCTTATAAAGATAAAGTTGAAAAAGAGTTGGAAATCTTATTGGCAGGAAAAGGGGTTAAAGTTACAATTATAGATGAAATGCAGGATCCTAATTTAATTGGGGCTGCAATTGCTGCACTAATCTAAATTGATATTCTTTCTAGCCACGGATAACGCGGATCAAACGGATTCTTGACGGATTAAGATATATCCGTGTTTCTTTAATCTGTTTAATCCGCGTTATTTGTGGGATAAGAAATTATTTTAAAACGTTTCAATAATCAAGTCTTCTGCCAGCAACGAACCCACCGCGTCACTAAAAGCCAGAAAATGTTTGGAACTACCATGAGCGCTTATAGCTTCCTGGTTCTTATATTCTTCGTAAAAAATGAAAGATGAAGGTGAGAAAGGATTTTGATAAAGATTATAACTAATATTTCCAGCCTCAGTACGTGTTGCGCTAATTAAAGTTTCTGCCAACAACAAGAAATCTTTTTCTTTACCAGGTAACACTTCGGCTCGTGCTACAATTGTTTTCTTTTCCATAAGTTAAGAATAATGGTGAATACTATTTTAAAGAAGAATTGCAAAGATAAAAAAAGACACCCATTCATAACTCGTTGGGTGTCTTTTTATTTATATATCGAAAAAGAATTATTTTATTTTTCCTTCAGCAGGATCAAATTCTTCTGGGTTTTCAATATTTCTATCTTCAGTACTATTCTCGCCAAAGTCTAAAGGAATTGTTACCTCGCCATTCTTTACCGAATTAATCTTAACTTTAATACCTTTATATTTTTTATCAGCAACACTTGGAGCATATTCACCCAGATCAAAAGACACATAACTTCGTCTCATTGCGGGGGTAATATCATCTTCATTGTTGTATCTGTATTCCAGATAAATATAATCATCATCCGGGTTTTCTACGATTGTGTTCTTTACTAAACTTACACGATGTTTTGTATAATAAGGAAGGTAGAAGCGGAATCGAACATTGAGGTAATCTCCACCAATCCACATCTTTTCAATATAAACCTTATCATTACCATATTTCTCTTCGTCATCTACTGTTAGTTCTTCTACAGTTTTAGTAAGAATTCCGCTAATGTGTTCGAGGTGGATGTTATAAGTCTTTTCATCGTCCTTTGACAGCAAATCATAGTATATTAAAACGCGTTGATCCTTCTCTGGCTTATACCAACGAACATCCGAGGAAACGATGTTAATTTTATCTCCGTTATCTGTTTCCAGCAAATATTTATCATTACCATCTAATTTTAGGGTTACCATCCGAACATAATATACTTCGGGGTCATCATCACAAGATTGCAATATAAATGGACTTACCGCAATCAAACTAATCATAATTAAGTAGCAGGCTAGTTTTTTCATATTTTAAGTCTCCTTTCTTTAAATTTAATACATATTTCTTGGCTACACCATATAAACAAGGAAGATGAGATAATACTGCATCTATTTTTGAATTATTAAGAATTAAACTTTCTTTTCTTTAATAGTTTTACGATTTCTCGCGCGGCATGAAAGGGGGCTCCTGCATCACCAAGTATTTCAGCCATATTTTGGTAACCTTTTAACATATCTGTCCGGTAATCCGAATCGTTTATTAGTCTGTTAATTTCATTAAAGATATTATCGGTGGTCATAGCATCTGCAACCAATTCTCTCACTATTTCTTTTCCAGCTATTAAATTCACCAATGATATGAATTTAACTTTAAGAAAGAGCTTTCGTAGAAATGAAACAAATTTGCCGGCAGTGATATAATAGCATACCACCTGAGGTACATTAAACAAAGCTGTTTCGAGTGTAGCCGTGCCCGAAGTCACCAAAGCCACATCTGCCTGCTGAAGAAGGGGATAAGTTTGATTGAAAATGATCTTAACCGGATAATTACCAACAAACTCTTTATAATATTGGGGTGATATACCAGGTGCACCGGCTAATACTAACTGATGGGAAGGGAATGCGGAAGCCGCATCCAGCATCTTTACCAGATTGTCCTTGATTTCTTGCTTTCGGCTTCCTGCCAGAATAGCAATTACAGGTTTATCCGGTAAATCATTTTTCGTGATGAAATCATTGAATGTTTCACTATTTTGAATTTTAAATTCGGTAACCTCATCCATTGTAGGGTTACCAATGTAGCGTATTGGATAGTTATGTTTCTTATAAAAATCAACTTCAAAAGGTAGAATAGAAAACATCTCATCCACATCTCTTTTGATGTTTTTTATACGATATTCCTTCCAGGCCCATATTTTAGGAGAAATATAATAGTAAACCGGAATGTTGGTTTTAGCATGTACAAACTTTGCTATATCCAGATTGAATCCCGGATAATCTACCAAAATAACCACATCGGGACTCCATTTAACAATATCTTGTTTGCATAACTTCATATTGTTTAATATGGTACGCAAATGAAGCAATACCGGAATAAACCCCATATAGGCCAACTCTCGGTAATGTTTTACCAAGGTGCCACCCACTGTGGCCATCAAGTCGCCACCGTAAAATCTGAAATCGGCTTCCGGGTCTTCTGTCTTTAATGCAGCCATTAAATGAGATGCATGTAGATCGCCCGATGCTTCGCCAACGATAAGATAGTATTTCATAAAGTATGTACTTTATAAGAAGCAAAGTTACGGCTTTTAACGAACTAATCAAACAGAGGGTTCTTCTTCAACTCCCCAATAAACCCATAAGCCGTAACATCCAGTTTAGTTGGCGTAACAGCAGCATATCCATGCGCCAATGCCCAGTTATCAGTTTTCTCATTATCAGGTTCGTGGCAAACGAACTCCCCTGTCAGCCAGAAGTATTTATCATCAAATCGTCTGGGGCATGGTTCCCATTCTTGCGTCCACTGCCCAAGTGCCTGCTGACAAACCTTGATACCTTTTATATAAGGAATATTAGGAAAGTTCACGTTTAGACAAATTAGTGGTGGTAATCCATCGGACAATACCATCTTGGCGATTTTCTGCACATACTCTTCTGTGGCCGAGAAATCAGCATCGCTGCTATGATCGCATAATGAATATCCGATAGAAGGAATACCTTTGAGGCAACCTTCGAACACTGCGCCCATGGTTCCTGAATAATGAACGTTGGTTCCGGAGTTATCACCATGATTTATTCCGGCAACTACAAGATCGGGTTTACGATCGAGAATTGCATGGATAGCCAGTTTAATACAGTCTACAGGCGAGCCGGAGCAGGCGTAAATGGTAAGTCCTGGTTCTTGTTTTACTAACTGATAACGAACGGGCTGGGTAACGGTTAACGCACAACCGGCACCAGAACGCGGTGAATCGGGTGCCATTACTACAATCTCACCCAGGGGTTGAAAATATTTAATAAGCTCGTTGATTCCTTTAGCGGTAACACCGTCATCGTTAGAGATGAGGATGAGTGGTTTATTTACTGTCATTTTCTTTTTCAAATAAGATTACTGTATAGCTTCGTTTATTTTTTTATCGGTAGTCTCATCAATGGTAAATTGTTTCATTAAAACGGAGAGTTAATTAATGTAGTCTCGAGATAAAAAAACACAGCCATTCCCATAAGGATAACACCAAGTATCCCATAAAACAAGCGCGCACGATTTCTACCCACATTCTTTACTATTAACTGGGCATTGCGGGCATTAAAAAACCAGTTCCAATTAAGAACAGAAGCAAGTGCAGAAACAAATCCGGCAACAAAGAAAAGTCCTTGAATAAAATAATGTCCGGCCATATTGGTCACTCCTTAACGTCAATCAATCGGCTGCCATCTTCCTGTTCTTCAATAGTTACGGTTACAGCATCTCCGGGGAGAACATCTTCAACAAGCTCCGGCCATTCGATAAAGCAAAGTGCGCCGCTGTAGAAATAATCCTCATAACCCATATCATACACCTCATCTAATTTCTTGATACGATAAAAGTCGAAGTGATAAATGAGTTCGCCTGTTTCATCCGAACGATATTCATTAACAATGGCAAAGGTAGGCGATGTTATCACATCTTTCACTCCCAGTTCTTCGCAGATTGCCTTAATAAAAGTTGTTTTGCCCGCACCCATTTTCCCATAAAAGGCAAATACGGTATTCTCGCCCATGGAATTAATAAATTGTTTTGCAGCTTCGCGAATTTCTTCTAAACTATGAATTTTTATCTGCATATCTTGAATAGGTTTTATGTCAGTAAACGAATTATTTTACAAATTATATAAATAACTATAGAGAAAAATATAATAGACGCGCCCGATGGTACATTCAGAAAATAAGAAATGAATAGTCCGCCAATGCATCCCAGATACCCAATGCCAATGGATAACCAAATTATCTTTTTGAAATTATAAGTAAAGAGATTGGCCGTCATTTGTGGGATAGTTAGCAAAGAGATTGCCAATACAATTCCTACCATACGTAAACACGCCACAATGGTAAGTGCGATAAACATCATAAGGATATATTCGAATATTGCCACCGGAATACCCTGCGAACGGGCAAACTCTCTATCGAATGCTACATATATGATTGGATGAATAAAAATAGTGAAAAACAAAATAAGCAAAACAGATAGAGCTGCCAGCATCATAATATCTGTTTGCGTTATGGTAAGGATATTACCAAACAAATAGGCCGAAAGGTCGGGAGCGAAGCCCGGTGAAAGGAAAGTAAAAATAATCCCTATTGCCATTCCTAATGTCCAAAATACAGCAATGGCAGAATCTTCGCGCATATCGCTGCGCTTGCTTAACCATTCTACCCCGAAAGCTGATAGTACAGAGAATACAGCAGCAGATAATAGGGGAGAAATCCCACTATATAATCCGATACCAATACCTCCAAAAGAAGCATGAGTTATGCCGCCACTGATAAATACCAGCCGGCGGGTAACAATATAAGTTCCTATTATGCCACAAGCAATACTGGCCAGAAGACTACCCAGTAAGGCGTTTTGGAAGAATGTGTATTGTAGTAAATCCATTTAATTCCTTCTTTCGCCGATTATAAGAAAAACTTCATCCTTGATTTCATCAGGAAGATTAACGCCACGCAATTGCAAACTCCTCACCCACCCTGCTACATCAGTATCCTGCATGGTATAGAATATATCGCGAAACTCGTCTATTTGTTCATTTGTATATTCATCAGATGCTTTGCCCCGGTACTCGTCCAGTTCTTCATCATCGTAATATTCAATTTTCTTGCTCACAGCAGCAAGCAGACTGTCTTTTTCGCAAATTTCATGTTGCCCGCAACATTCCACATCAACTTCTACTACATCAGGGATATGATCTATTTCACCTCTTTGTATTTTCTTTTCTAAGTTTCTGTTTCGTATGTATCCCAGAATTAAAGCAATGATTGCACCAATAAACAGAATTATGGCAAGTATCCACATTTTGAATTACGAATTATGAATTTATGCAAAGTTAGTGTTTTAAGTTTTAAGTTTTGAAATTTTGAAACGCTAAGTTACGCGGAGTTATATTTGTTCTCTTCACCAATCTCCGTGTAACTCGCGTAACTTAGCGTTTCAAACAAAAAACTCAAAAAACTTAAATAGTTAAAAACTTAAATAGTATTTTTGTAAATGGTGAATTAAAATATGATGTTGAATCCAAAGAATGATATTTATAAGTTCGGGCTATTTACCGCATCGGCATTTGTAGTGGCCAACATGATTGGAACAGGAGTGTTTACATCTCTTGGGTTTTTGGTGGAAAGTACAACCAACTTTTTTGCCATCATGCTGCTTTGGCTTTTTGGTGGAGTAATTGCTTTGTGTGGCGCGTTGGTATATGGAGAGTTAGGCTCGGTAATGCCTCGTTCGGGAGGAGAATATCATTATCTGCGTGAAATTTATCATCCTATAGTAGGATTTATGTCGGGATGGGCATCTCTGATTGTTGGGTTTGCCGCTCCGGTTGCACTTGCTTGTATGGCTTTGGCAAAATATCTTTATATGGTTTACCCAATAGCTAATCCAACGATTATAGCATTGGTAATGCTGGTTCTAGTAACCGGCCTTCACGCTTATGATGTAAAGGCCGGAGGTGCCGTACAACGATACTTCACGATATTTAAGATAGGTATTATCGTAGTTTTTATTCTTTGCGGTTTTATTTTGCCCGAACAGCATCAGGATGTATCATCTTCATTAAAAGAATTTTCGGTTGATGATATCTTTTCTATGGGATTTGCTACCTCGCTTGTTTGGGTTTACTATTCTTATTCCGGCTGGAATGCATCTGCCTATATGGCCGGCGAAATAAGAAACCCGCAAAAAACAATTCCACAATCTCTTTTTATCAGTACGATAATTGTTACCGCGTTATATATATTGCTCAATGCTGTATTTTTATTAGCAGCGCCGGTTAATCAACTTAGCGGACAAATAGAGGTGGGATTCATTGCCGCACAATATATATTTGGTGATGGCATTGGCAATGTTGTTGCCATTATAATTGCCTTATTACTAATATCGAGTATCAGTTCGATGGTTTTTCTTGCTCCCCGGGTTTCGCAAGTAATGGGAGAAGACACCTATATACTTCGTCCACTGTCGCGCCGATCAAAGAAAGGAACACCGTATGTGGCTATCTGGGTACAATTTACAATTAGCTCTTTATTGATTATAACAAATTCCTTTGCGCTGATAACCAAATATACAGGAATTACATTGTCTTTTTTTGCATTACTTGCCGTTATTGGGGTTTTTGTTCATCGCAAACGCTTTCCCGAAATGAAGCGTCCTTATAAAACATGGGGTTATCCAATTACTCCTGTTATCTTTATTGTACTTATATCATGGTCTATTATTTATCTAATATATGAAGATTATAAACATACCTTTGATGGTAGCCAAAATGTAATGTGGATGTCTATAATAAGCGTATCAACGCTTGTTTCGGGTGCAGGCATTTATTTATTGAATAAAGTAGTTGTAAAATATAAAAAGAAAAATCTCTAAGATGAAAAGGAAGTTTAGTTATTTAATATTGGGGATATTGGGCTTATGTCTTGGGGTTGCCTCTTGTGGTCAGAAGGGGGCTAACCAATCCAAAAGTAAGCCAGATTCTATCTCGATTGCCGATAAGAACGGTGCGAACCCTTCGGATACCGGATTGGAGAAACCGGTAGCGGATGAGAAATTAAATGATGCTGCCAGATTTGTTGCCGGGATGCCGGTTAAAAGCCACAATTCTAAATTGTATGCGCTTACGCAAACAAAAGAATGGAAAGCTCATGCGCGAAACATGGATCAGATTTGGAATTCTTACCAACAGAATGCCCCAAAACTTCTTGCGTTTACTCAAAATGAGTTAGGCGATATTAATAAGAATATGCGTACATTATTTTATCCGTTTGGCGGACCCGATTTCTTATTCTCGAATGCTTTCTTCCCCGATGTGGATACCTATTTCCTCATTGGCTTGGAGCGCCCCGGAACAACGATCGAAGTAAAGCATCCTTCTCAAAAAACCTATAAATTGTACCAAGACGCGGTTTCGGATGTATTAAGTTTAAGTTTCTTCCGTACCAGAGATATGAGTGTAGAAGTGGTGAATGATACGATAGATGGCGTTGTTCCTATCATATCAATGTTGATGGCTCGTTCTGATAAAGAGATAGTCAGCATCCGCAATGTTCGCATCAACAATGATGGTGATATTGTTTTTGCTAAAGAAGATAGCACACCCGTTACCGAGCGAACCGGTCTTGTGGAAATAAGATTCTTCCGTAAAGGAACGAACAGATTACAAACGCTTTATTATTATCCTACCGATTTGGGTAATGATGATTTGGGCAAGAACAAGCCTCTGGTAAATTATATACATAAGTTGAATAGGAAAACAACAGCAACTTTTATCAAATCTGCTTCTTATTTAATGCACTCTCCCGGATTTTCGGTGATACGCGATCTGGTTTTAGAGAAATCGGCAGCAGTAATTCAAGACGACTCTGCCATTCCTATCACTTATTATCCCAAAGATAAATGGAAGATAAACTTATATGGTACATTCTATAAACCCATTGCGGATTACGCGCAGTATCCACAACCGGAGTTAAGGGATGCTTATCAATTAGGCGAACCAAAGCCATTAACTTTCCGCATAGGGTTTGCACGCCAATCTAATTTACAGGTAATGAGGAGGAAGTGAATTTAAGGAATATAAATATGATTGGGGTTAATTGCTTATCACATTAACCCCGATTAATTTATGAATACTTCAAAATTGTTTCTGCACTTATATGCAATTTTTCGTGTAGCTTCTTTGCCAGTGGCATAGTTATCTTTCTTTTACCATTCATAATTTGGCTAAAAACAGATTCATTAACCTCTAATAATTCAGCAACATCCTTCCTTTTCATATTGTGAGAATAATGAAAAGTTTCTATTTCCTGAATTAGAGGATTTTTTTCTCTTAACGGTGTAAGATCCATGTAATTATCTTCATAATCTGCGCTCATTCTGGCCAGACGCCCAATTTCGCGGATATAGTCATTATCCATTTCTGGTTCTAGCATCCTCTTCTTTGTTGCTTCAGTGATCAGTTCATTTAAATGAGCTCTTACAGTATCGTACTGTTCTCTCGTTGAGATGCTGTCGATAGTTAAAGTCTTCATTGTTAGCGTTCTCCTTTTATTAACATTAATATAAAACATCTTCAGAAGTTATAATTCCGAGCAGTTATCCAGTTTATCATACTCTGCATGAGTACCCACAAATCTCACATCTAAAACTCCATCTATAAAAAGAACCAGAGCTATTAATCTAAATTTATTTCCGGAGATATTAAATACATATCTTCCGTTTCCAATATAATCAGCATGGGGGAAAAGCTGCTTTAATTCTGCATGGTTTTCCAACTCTGCATTGTTAACTTCATCCATCCATTTAATAAAAGGACTAACGGCACGTGCATGTTTTCGGCAGAAGTCAACAATTAACAATTTATTAGATACCTCCATCTAATATTAGTGGTTAAAAAAGCATTTCATGATCTGTTACATTTCAATTCTTAACAAAGATATAATTTTATTTGCTAAACAGAAAAGAAGTTTCCAAAAAAGAGAACTCCTTATGTTTCAACAGCACGTTGCATTTCTCCCAACAGCACGTTGCTAATTTGAAAATGCACGTTGCTAATTTGAAAATGCAACGTGCTGTTGGGAGGATACAACGTTGCTGTTGGCAAACAGCTGTAAGCATCAATTGCCGTTTGCTTTAGCTAACGGTATAGAGGGTATAAAACCAATCGGTTTTAGCCAAAGTATGCTTTTGGTTTATTTCAGCAACGGCTCAATAAATGCCTCCAATTGTTCCGCTGTTGGCAGGGGTTGCTTATCAGTAGTAACTACTTGAACCACGCGATTCTTATCCGAAATATAGATACGCGGAATAATGCTTTTCGCAAACAAACTATAAATATACCGATCATCTTGAGCGGAGTATGGCATATGCATAATATCATCAATGTACTCCGGATTATTCCAATAGCCACTCACCAGCTTTTCTCCTTGCTCACGACTAACCCCAAACATCACTACATCGGGATTATCTTTGTATTTAGCATACACTTTCTCGGTTTCTACAAATTGCCTCTTGCAATGATTGCAAGTAACCGAGAACAACATAATTACTGAAACTTTCCCTTGCAAATCAGAAGATTTGAGTGTGGAACCATCATTCATCTTTACTGTGAATTCCGGTAAATTATCCCCCATGCCTATGTTAGCACCCGGTTGTTCTTTGTCTCCATCTTCTCCAATGCATCCGGTAAATCCTATCATCATACACAGAAGAAATAACAAATTCAATGTTTTCATCTTATCAAAATAAGCAATAGTTTGTTGCAAATATACAAATTAATATGATAAGTAATTGAGCAAATTTTCGGTTAAATAATTTATCTTTGTGATAGCAAATGCTAACTTATGAAGAAGATATTGTTATTTAAAAGGCCTTTTATCTGGATCAAACGTTTTAGGAAGCGTTGCGGGTATGGTGTTCATTCACCATCGGCATTCGATTTTATTACGACAGTTATTTATGAAAGAGAGCAATACTATGCATATAGCGATATAAAGAAAGCCGTTGAATATAAAGACATTAAAGCCGGAGAAGGCCGGGCGAAGAAAACAAAGATTAACCACTTGTTGTTTCGTTTGGTAAACAGAACTCAACCACAAGTAATTGTGGAGATGGGTTCTCCAACAACCACTACCTGTTATTTGAAAGCGGCAAAGAGAGATGTGGAATACTTTTCTACCTCAACCAAAACAAGCGAACCGCAAACAATCTGCCAATCTATTTATCAGGAAAAAACAAATTTCTTATTTATCCATTATGCAGAAGACCCGGATAAAATAAGGAAGGTAATTGAGCTGTGTCTTCCTAAATTAAACAAGAAAAGCATCCTGGTTATAGAAGGTATATGCTATGATTCTTCTATGAAACAACTTTGGAAAGAAATACAAGACAATAAGCATGCGATTGTAACCTACGACCTGTATGATCTGGGCATCGTGCTCTTTGAAACAGGTAAAACAAAACAGCATTATAAAGTCAACTTTTAGAGAATAATTCTGTTAGTAAGAATTGATAACCATAAAAATACTGATAAATGAAAAAGAGTATGGTTTATACCAAATCTGGCGATAAAGGTAGAACATCGCTGGTAGGTGGTACACGGGTACTAAAAACACACGTACGGCTGGAAGCTTATGGCACTGTAGATGAATTGAATTCGCATTTGGGATTGCTAATAACCTATCTTAAAGATGAGCAGGATCATCGGTTTTTGTTGAAGGTGCAGCATCTTCTGTTTGTTATTGGTTCTAATCTGGCAACAGATCTTGAGAAAACAGAACTAAAGAGTGCCAGTATTATAACAGATAAACATGTGCAGGAAATTGAAGATGAGATAGATGCATTAGATAATGATTTACCCGAATTACAGGCATTTGTTATTCCCGGTGGAAGTCGCGCGGCATCAGTTTGTCACATCTGCCGAACCGTATGCCGACGGGCCGAAAGGCGCATCCTGACGCTTGCAGAGGAGCATATTGTTTCGCAGGAGGTAATTTCTTTTATCAACCGTTTATCAGATTATCTATTCGTTTTGTCGCGAAAGCTGAATCGGGATGAGATAATAGATGAAATATTTTGGGATAATACTTGCATTTGATATTATTTATTATACTTTTGCGGGAAAATAAGGAACAGAATTATTAACGCTTTAAATACCTAAGATTATGTATTGGACATTGGAATTAGCATCGAAACTTGAGGACGCCCCATGGCCGGCCACCAAGGATGAACTTATTGATTATGCTATGCGTTCGGGTGCTCCTCTGGAAGTTATTGAAAATCTTCAGGAGATGGAAGATGAAGGAGAAATTTATGAAAGCATAGAGGACATTTGGCCGGATTATCCCAGTAAAGAAGATTTCTTCTTTAACGAAGAGGAATATTGATAGCCCTCGGGTGAGCTAAATGATTAAATATCAGCGCGACAGACAATGGAAATTTGTTTGTCGCGCTGGTGTTTTAGGGTTAAGTGGTGTGGCTTGTTTGTCTAAATTGCGGTTTTTCTTCCTAAAAACGGAGTTTGTATAGGTACTACTGGTATACTTGGATTTGTAGGAAAGAGGGGTCAAATAAATCAACAGATAAACTCTATTGTATTTGAACATGAATATAATAGAGAATATCTTTACTTCTCGTTGGAATTATATTTCAAGTACGCAAGTGCAAAAGTTGGCAACATTCTACCTAATATGAGTAAAGATGATTTCTAATATTGAGTACAATATTTCCACAAGTTGTGGAAGATTTATTTATCCAGCATCCCTTTAACCTGCTTATCGAAGTCAGAATCAATTCGTTGGGTTTTGTTGAAAATATCGTATTCACTTTCAGCCTTTTCTTTTGCTTGTGCCGCAGAAATGCGCCCTTTATCCGGCAATATCCGATATTTGCGAAAAGTCAGGAACTCATTGACACTGGCTGCGAACTGCTCCATATAAAACGTGTTCTCACGCTCTATGAGATCTTCAATATAATCGAAATACCCTGTCACTGCACGTTCCAGACGTCGGATTTCATCTTCCTGCAAATAGTTTTTGGCTATTGATACATCTGATTTCAAGATACGCCCATTTGGTGCATTCTTCCATGTGGTCAGTCCCATATATTCTTTGGTATGGTCTACCTTAGTGTAGATGATTTCAGCAGCCGTTTGTCCGGTAATGGCATAGTGAAAACGGTTCTGTATCATGGCATAGAAATCATGCGTCGTAGGCGAGTTCTTGTCATAGTCGATACTACATTCTGCGTATATATCGGTAATCTGTTGCCAGATCCGCCGCTCACTGGCACGGATAGAACGTACCCTTTCAAGTAATTCACGAAAATAGTCTTTTCCGAATACTGCCGTTCCCTGTTTTAAGCGTTCATCGTCAAGGACAAATCCTTTCTTGATATACTCATTGAGAATCTTGGTAGCCCATTGACGAAACCTCGTAGCTTTGGGAGAAGAAACACGGTAGCCAACTGCGATTATCATATCAAGATTATAGAAATCGACCAACTCTTCAACCTCGCCTCTTATGCCTCGATTTACGATGGTTGCAATTTTTGCAACTGTCGTGTCTTGCTGTAGTTCTTCTTCCTTAAAAATATTGGCTATGTGCCGACTAATTCCGGACTTGTCAATGCCAAAAAGCTCTGCCATAACCTTTTGCGTACACCAAATGGTTTCGTCTTTTATAACGACCTGTACCTTTCCCTCTTTGTTGGGAAGATTGTATAGCAAAAACTGTATTTCGTTACTCATTGTTACCTACATTTGCGTTGAACTGCAAAGCATCCAACTGTTTCATTATTTCTTCTAATCGATGGCCTTCTACAAATTTCTCGGGATTCAGTTTTTTGAACTGTTGCTCAAATACCTATTGCAAGCATAGGCGTTCACCATGCTGAAACTCTTATCTAGTTGTTTGGCTAACCACGTTTGAGAGATGCCTTTCTCTGATAAGACGGTCTTAATCCTATTTAGTTCATATTATATCTCGATTGAATGCCGCAAATATAGTGAATTATATTCGATGATTCGGGTCGTTTTTGTAATCTTGCGTTTTGAATAATGTAGCTGCGTTATGGCTATTAATTAATGCAGTTGTGTCAATTGGTCTTAGCCTCAGCTATTTACGAAACGATGCAAATGCAAAACAGGCAGCCATTTGGCTGCCTGTTTTGTGTGTTAGAGTGTTATTTTTAGGTTAGAAGAATGGTTTAATAACCTTATCCTGAAGTTTAGTATATCCATCCCGGAGTTTTAGTTAAATTGGCATTTTTATCTACTTCAGCCTTTGGCACAGCCCATACATAATAGAAATCACCGGGCCATGAAATTTTGTTGGTATTAGCTGCCGCGCCCCATGCTTTTAATCCGGCATTCTGTATCTTATCATACTTAACAGCTTTGAGTGTACGCCAACGCATTTCATCAAAGAAATTAATACCTTCGTTAACAAATTCGCGGCGACGTTCATCGCGCACATAATTACGAGCCGATGTTGCGTTTGCAAAGTCGCTTGCCATGGTAGGCATACCTACACGATTGCGCACCTGTTCCACTTTATTCTTCGCACCGTCAAGATCGTTTATTTCAACCAAGGCCTCGGCCCACATTAGCAATACATCGGCGTAGCGAATGAGCGGTTCGTCTATCGGGGTACTTTGGCGATAAGCAAATTCCATACCATCGGGAGCAAACTTGCGATAGCCGTAGAACAGTTGTTCAGAGTTTGCTACAAGGTCGCTTAACATGCCCGGTACAACGTTTGACCATGCCCCCTCTTTATTGGTACCATTGGTAAATCCTTTTGTTTTGTTGCCTACTGCCGCCCATGGCCAGCGCATCACATAATAGTCGGCGGCTGTTGGCGGATTAGCATTACAACCCAATATTGTATCGTATGGGCAGATGATGCTGTAATGCAATCGTGGGTCACGGTTTGCATACGCAGCACGTATACGGTCTTCGTTACCCTCCGGCAAATATTGATTTGCAACGGAAGAAAGGGCACTGGATTCTAATTTTTTCCCAATAACTTCCGTTATTTTTTCATGAATTTCATTGCCTTTGTCTTTGGTGTCGCGCAGGAAGTAAACTTCGCGAGCAGCAAGATCAAGCGCATTGTAACCAGGGATAAATTCATCCCAATTGAATGGTTTACTCTGGGTATTGCTCACTTTCACCTCGTACAAATCAACCACTAACGGACTAATCTGCACGTCTGTCCAGCTAGCAGCATTATCTCCGCCCCCCATCTGAAACATGTTCTGGAATTTACGGTTAATCCCAAAAGCTTTGGTTGGTTCTTCGATATATTGTACACTCAATATCATTTCGTTACTATTTTCGGCACTTTCCTTAAAGAGCTTATAAAAATCTTCGGGAGTACCGGTGGGAGCATACAGTCCATATCCCATCTCGCCCACTTTTGCAAAGTCGGCAGCGGCGGCAGTGTAGTCACTTTTTCCATCTTGGTTTTGATGACCCTTGCTTTGGGCGCGGTAAAGATACACCTTGCCGCGTAGAGCGTAAGCTGCGCCTTTGCTCACTTTACCGTCTTTCTTGTCCACATAGTTATTGGGCAGATTAGGCTCATTGATAGCATCCGTAAGGTCTTGAATAATTTTGTCCCATACTTCCATTTCCGGTGTTTGTCCCTTAGTGTACTCTTTAGCGGCAAGATTCACGTCATAATAAGGTACTCCCAAACCGTTTCCACCATACAGCGTATTGAGCTGTTGATAAAATAAGGCACGTAAAACCTTCGCTTCTGCCACCAACCGGCCTTTTACCTTTTCGTCAATCGGTGCATTAGATATATTTTCGATAGCATCGTTTGCACGATATACGCCACGGTACATGCGTACCCATTCATCGCTTAAAATGCCACTTCCTGCCGTTACGCCCTCACGGAAAAAACCTCCGTTGTTGTCGTAGTTAACTTGTCCTATCATTCCGAAGCAATCGAAAAGAAAATTACCTGCTCCTCCGGCATTGGCAATACCGGGTCCCCATCCGCGTAGGGCTGCATAGATACCTGCTACACCCCCTTCGCAGAGCGATTCTGTTTTCCACATATTAGCAGAAGCCAGTTTGTCGTATGGGGCAGTGTCAAGTAAATCATTTGAGCATGAAGTAAACCCGGGCAACATTGCCGCCACAATCAATATATTGAATATTATTCGTTTCATAATTTTCACTTTTTATAATTATAGTTAGAAACTAACGTTTACACCAAACGAAAGCAATCGCGCAATAGGATATGTACCAAAGCCAATGCCACCGAATTCAGGATCTTGTCCCGGGAAGGAGGTAATAGTCAGCAAGTTTTCTCCCGAGAAGAATACACGCAGGTTGCTGCATCTGAATTGCTGGGTTAGTTTCTTTGGGAATGTATATCCCACTTGCATATTCTTTAACTTCAGGTAAGTAGCGTTATACAAAGTGTTTGTATTCGATTGAAAGGTACGGGCACTGGTAGTTAGCGCAGCGTATTTTGCTGTTAAATAGTTTGAGTTCGGATCGTCTTCCGGCTTCGAGAAGTTTTGCTCATCAAAGAAAAAGAAATTCTTCCGCGCATCTACAGGAATGCTGTTCTGTGCATTTGGAAGCACAGGATAGTTATACCCGTTTCCATACAAATGATAATACATGCCACCTTGTCCGCTCCATATCATACTTACATCGAAGCCATTCCAACTTGCCGAGAGGTTGATACCGAAATTGTACCTCGGTGTAGACGATTTTCCTGTCCATACGCGGTCGTACTCATTACCGTAGTTACCATCGCCATTATTATCGGCATAAATAGTTTCTCCATACCAAATTCTGCTGCGTGATACAGCTGCCGATGATTGGTTATTGAATTTATATCCCGCTTCTACCATATTGCGTACCCAATCCAGGTCTGCGCTGGTGCGTATCATACCATCTCTGGGGCCACCGCTTGGATTCACAGTTCCATCGGCGTTAAAATAAGAACCATTACCGCGATAAACGGTTTGCAAGAATTGTTCTCCAAGCATGTGTCCTTCCAATACGCCGTCACCATCTCTTACACTGGCCAGATTTTTGTATTTATAAGTGGGGTTACCAAATACATCGGGCACCTCTTCATCGAAACCGTATTCAAGTTTACCCATATATTTAGTCACCGAGTTGGTATTGTACGAGAAGTTTGCACCTACACTATACTGTACTTTTCCTATTTGGTCATTCCAGTTCAGTGTAAATTCCAGTCCACGGTTTCTTACGTTGGCCGAGTTTTCTTTTGGAATACCCACATCGCCACGAGAAGAATAGTTATAGATAGATGGTACCAATACTCCTTTTGTTTGTCGCTGATAAGCATCGAATTCAACATTGAGTCGGTTTTGAAAGAATTGTGCATCAAAACCAATATTGGCGGTAGTAACTTTTTCCCAGGTTAGTTCGGGGTTAGACAGTAACGACTGGTATAATCCTTTGCTCACGATTTCATTAAGTGAAACGTTGGCTGCCGCGTAAACTGCCTGCCAATCGTAATAACCGGAGGTTACATTACCCAATTGGCCCAGTGATCCACGTAGTTTGAAACCTTCCACTACAGATTTCAGGGGTTTGAAAAACTCTTCTTCGCTCACCCTCCAACCAAGTGACACCGAGGGGAAAGTACCCCATTTGTTTCCGGTAGAGAAACGTGAGCTACCATCGCGGCGCACATTGGCTTCAACCAAATACTTGCTTTTGTAAGCATAGGTAGCACGTCCGAAGAAAGACTTCATGGCATAATCGCGTTCATAAGCTCCTCCAATGGATTGCATATCAACACCGGTAGTAATGTCGGTAATAGCAAAGTCGAGTAAGCCGATTTTTGACGCGTTAAAGCCGTTATAGTTCCAGTAGGTAGTTTCGTAACCCAATAGAGCGGTTACATCATGGTCGCCAAAACTCTTGAAGAAGTTTGCCGTAGCAACGAAGTTTTTGGCAATTTGGCGGGTAAACGAACGGGTTGTTGTAGCCTTACTTGCATCAGAATTATAGGTGGCCAATACAGTGTTATCGCGGAAACTATACCTTGGTAGATTGACATCATAGTTCTTCTGATCCCACATAATGTCCTGATAATTGTATTTTGCATCCAGTTTCAGGAAGTCCGAAATGTCCAGCCCCGCGAACCATGTGGTATTGATACGGGTCGTTGTGTTTTTCCCGTCTCTGCTCACCATTCTTGCCAGTGAATTTTCCATGGATTGGGGATTCAGGTTTCCAATTCCTCCTTCTATGGCACCGTATTTTCCATTGTATTCGGGCACCATAGCCGGTACCGACTGATTGAGGTAAGTCAATGCACTGCCCACATTGGCTACATCTCCATAACGATGATTAACGTACGACTGTGTACCTACCCGCAGGATGTCGGCAATCTTAGTTTCTACATTGGCACGGAACGAATACTCATCGAGTGAGGTATTAGGCATTGTACCGGGATTGCTTTGATAGGAGGCCGATAACAGATAGGTACTTTTCTCGGAACCGCCCAAAGCCTGTATGGTATGTTTTTGATAAGTGCCCGAACCATAGAGATAGTCTGTCCAGTTTGTGTTTGGATAGGCCAACCAATTAGGTACTCCCCACTCATTGTCTGTGGAATTGGGGCTCTTGGAAGCATTGCGCCATGCCTCAATATCGGTAGTTTTAAACCTCAACAGGCTTGGGTCTCCCTTTACTTTCTCGGGGTCTGCATTGATAACGGCACGGTTGTGCATTTCCATCCATTCTGCTGTGCTCGATTCTATTTTAAACTTTGAGCTGATGCTTTCGTGAGCAAACAATCCCGAATAAGTAATTTTGGGTGATTCGCCTTTCTTACCTTTCTTGGTATTAACAAGAATAACGCCGTTAGCACCGCGGCTACCATAAATGGCGGCCGAAGCTGCATCTTTCAGGATGCTAATGCTTTCTACATCTTCAGAGTTCACGGCGTTGATGGCATTACCTTCATCTACCACCACACCATCGATTACTACTAAGGGTGATGTAGATCCTCCACCAAAAGTACCTCTACCACGTATGCTGATAGACGCGCCATCACTGCCCGGCTGACCTCCGCCCTGCCGTACTTGTACGCCGGCGGCCAAACCGCCTAACCCTTGAGAAAGTGAAGCCATAGGCCGGTTTTCCAGTTTAGCTGCACCTACTGAAGCTACAGCTCCCGTTAAATTCACCTTCTTCTGAACACCGTAGCCTACTACAACTACTTCATCCAAAACATTGGAATCTTCACCTAAGGAAACATTGATATTGCTTTGATTTCCTACTTTAATCTCTTGGGTTTCATACCCGATATAGGAATACGAGAGAATTGCTTCCGCACCGGAAACATTGATAGAGTAATTACCATCTAAATCGGTAATTGTACCGGTACTTGTGCCTTTCACTACAACACTAACACCGATAAGAGGCTCGCCTGTTTTATCGGTAACTGTACCTTTTACGGTGATCACCTCCTGCTGAATGTCCATAGGAGCAGCATAACTCATCATTGGGGGGATAAAGATGAAAAGGAAGAAGGTGCACAGTAAGATGTGACAGATTCTTTGTCTTTCTGTTTTCATAAAAATTTAGGATAATTGGTTTTACTTACTTAAAAGGTTAACTTATACATGTGTAATACTGTTAAAAAAGCATAAGCAAAGTTCACGTTTTATTAGTATTACAATGTTCACAATCGTACAATTTAGTGTTCCTTATCGTACGAGAAGAAGATTTAACCATACAGGCCATTAAGAAAGAAGAGTGTGTACGAGTCAACTATTCTAAGTGATAAGACAGGAAGACAGTGTCAAAAGTCCTCTCCTGGCCTTCGGCCACCCCCTCCAAAGGGGGATAGGCTACGCTAATTATCCTAAACAGTCTCTTTTATAGCTATATTATTGCGCGTTGTTCGCATTGGTTTTCTCCACCCGTATGCGCGCGTCTACCGCAACTACAGCATTTGGAGTACCCAGCAACGGATTGATATCCATTTCTTTTATTTCCGTAGCAAACCTCAATAGTGTAGAAAGGCGGACAATGATCTCCGCAAATATGGTTTCGTTTACTCCTGCCTGGCCGCGTGTTCCTTTTATAATCTTATACGCCCGTAACGAACGGATCATGGAATAAGCTTCTGCATAAGTAAGGGGAGCAAGCCCCGATGAAATATCTTTTAATACTTCTACAAAGATACCACCCAGTCCGCACAATACAACATGGCCAAACTTTTCTTCGTATTTGGCACCGATAAAGAGTTCGGTACCCTTTAGCATTGGCTGAATCATTACCGCTGTGGCATTTTCAATCTCCATCATCCTGTCGAACTCCAGAGAAAGGTGTTCTTTCGTTTTTATATTCAATACCACACCGCCCACATCCGACTTATGTACGGGGCCTACTACCTTTGCCACAAGCGGGAAACCAAAGCGCTTTGCGGCTTTTAAGATATCCTCTTTGCTGTTAGAAACCATTTCTTTCACCATAGGAATTCCCGCAGCTCGAAGCAACTCCTGAACATAATGAGGAGCAATGTATCCGTTCTCCGGAATGGAATCAATTATGCGGCGTATCTTGGGAACATCCACACCATATAATTCAATTTCGTTAGCGGCCGGTTGCGGAGCGTTCATTATTCTGGATAAAGCAGTGCCCAGGGTAACCTCATCCGAGAAATTGACATGTCCCTTCTTAAGAAATTCATCTACCTCCTCGCCCGCTGTATTAATAGAGGGCAGCACAGGGAATAACGGTTTCTTTGAAGTCAGCATCTTTTGGTGTAGTACCTCGTATGTTTCGAACATGGTAACCAGTCCGGGGGTTCCGAAGATGGCCAGTATCGCATCGATATTATCGAATTTATTCTCGCAGTAATCAATGGCCATGCTTAGATGTTCGGGGGTTCCCGTTGCCAGAATATCAATGGGATTGCCAACCGAAGCACCGGGAAATAACTTACTTTTTAATTCATCTGCCATTGCACCTTCCAGCTTGGGAACATTCAATCCGCCTCTGGAAAGCGCATCGGTGAGCATCACCCCCGGTCCGCCCGCATGGGTGATGATAGCAAAGTTTCTTCCCTTCAATCTGGGCAAGGTAAAAATACAACCCACTGTTGTTAACTCTTCACGCGAGAAGCAGCGGATAATACCCGCCTTTCTGAACAACGCTTCTACGGCAGAGTCTGAACTGGCAATAGCGCCTGTATGAGAAGAAGCCGCCCGCATTCCGCTTTCCGAACTGCCGGCTTTGATACCTGCGATCTTGCATCCTTTGCGAATTAATGAAGAAGCATGCAGTAACAATCTATCCGGGTCTTTAATGCTTTCCATGTATAAGAGTTTGATATCGGAATCTCTTTCCGGATCAAAGTGCTCGTCCATATATTGCAGAACATCTTCCACCCCTATCTGACGGGCATTACCAACCGACCATACCGAATTAAACTGCAATCCTTTCATCACAGCCGACTCTAGCACATATACGGCAGTTGCGCCGGAGCTGGAAATCAAATCTACACCTTGCGGATTAAGATTAGGAATGGGTTGAGTAAATACACTATGGTGACAGGTATTCAGTAACCCGATGCAATTGGGGCCGATAAGTGAAGCGCCGTATTGGTTCACTGTTTCGAGTATTTTATTTTCGAGAACAGCTCCTTCTGCTGTTTCTTCGCCAAATCCGGCCGAAAGAATGATAAAAGCCCGTGTCTGTTTTTGACCGGCAAGAAGTTCTACTACATCAGGACACATAGGGGCCGGAATGGCTAGTATTGCCAAATCGGTATCCGGTAATTCTGCAACATCCGGATAGGCCTTAATCCCTTGAATTTCTTTCTCCTTCGGATTAACGGCACGTAACTCTCCGGCATATTTACCATTAATCAGATTGCGCATTATAGCACCACCCGGCTTATGAACATTATTGGAAGCTCCTACAACAACAATGCTTCCGGGGCAAATCAATTCTTTTGTTATCATGGTTTGAATTTAGGGTTATTATTTCATTCCTCTATTCCTTAGCATCGCATCCAGTTGAGGCTCGGCACCACGAAAGTTAACATACAACTTCATGGGATCCTCACTATCACCTTTCTCCAGCACATTGCTACGGAATAATTGAGCGGTTTCCTGATCAAAGATACCCTTTTCTTTGAAAGCTTCAAAAGCATCGGCATCCAAAACATTGGCCCACAGATAGCTATAGTAGCCCGCGGCATAACCACCAATAATATGATTAAAGTAGGTAACGCGGTAACGCGGAGCAATTTCCGGAATCAAACCCAGTTTATCCATCGCATTCTTTTCGAACGCGATCGGATCGAAATGATCTGTTGAAGTAATGTTATGAAGATTCATATCCAGAAGGGCGGCAGCCAGCAGTTCAGTAGTCATGAATCCCTGATTGAATGTTTTCTGGTTCAATATCTTTTCAATTAACGCATCCGGAATAACTTCACCGGTTTGATAATGTTTCGCATAAGATTTCAGCACTTCCGGTTGAGTAGCCCAATGCTCCATAATCTGCGAAGGAAGCTCAACAAAGTCGCGAGCAACATTTGTACCCGATACGCCAACGTAATTACAATTGGTTAATAGCCCATGCAAGCCATGGCCGAATTCGTGGAAAAGAGTTTCCACCTCATCCAGTGTAAGAAGAGACGGCATATCACCAACAGGCTTGGTATAGCTGGACACGTTGCAAACCAGCGGTCGGATGTCTCCTTTTTGTTCTCTGTAATTACTCATCCATGCGCCACCGCTTTTGCCACTTCTAGGGAAATAATCTACATAGAAAAGTCCCAGATTACTGCCATCGGCATCGGTAACCTTAAATACTTCAACATCCGGATGGTAAACCGGAATACCGTTAAGTTTGGTAAAATTGATGCCATAAAGCTGATGAGCAACCCTGAAAGCGCCATCGCGAACGTTCTCTAATTTAAAGTAGGGTTTAAGTTCGTCTTCGTTCAAATCGTATTTAGTACTGCGAAGCTGCTCGGTATAATACCACCAATCCCATGCTTCCAGCTTCTCGCCTTTCTTCTCTTTATCCATTAATTTCTGCAATTCGGCCGCCTCTGCTTTTGCCTTAGGCAGCGAATATTGCCACAAATTGGCAAGAAAATCCATTACAGTGTCGGCATTCTTGGCCATACATTCATCGAGCACAAAGTTAGAGAAGTTATCATACCCAAGCAGATTGGCTTTTTCAAGGCGCAACTTAATGATATTGCTTATATTCTCCTTGTTATCGCTGGCGTTATTATTGTTTCCGCGATTGATGTATGCCTTATAAATCTGTTCTCTCAGATTCCGGTTTTTAGCGTATTGAAGGAAAGGCAGACGGCTTGCGTTATGCAGCGTAAACATCCATTTGCCTTCCTGTCCGGCTGCTTTGGCCTCTTCGGCAGCACCGGCTTTAAACCAGTCGGGTAGTCCGGCAAGGTCTTCTTCTTTCTCTACAAAAAGTTTGTACGCGTTATTTTCATTCAGCACGTTATTGCTAAAAGAAATCGCCAGGGTAGATAATTCCTTGTTTATTTCGCGCAAACGAGCCTGCTTATCTCCCGACAGATTGGCTCCTGCCCTAACAAACTTCTTGTAAACCTTATCCAGCAGTCTTTTCTGCTCACCTGTAAGATTGAGTTCGTTTTGCTTTTGATAAACAGCGTTTACCTTTCCAAACAAATCGAGATTGAGGTAAATGTTATCGGTATGTTCGGCCAATACGGGCCCCATCTCCATAGAAAGTTTGATTAACTCATCTGTAGTTTCGGCCTCTGTTAGATTGTAAAACACAAGACTAACCCTATCCAGCATCTCACTGCTATTATCTAAAGCAACAATAACATTATCAAAATCCGGGTTCTGCTTACTATCAATAATGGCCCGGATATTCTTATTTTGCTCATTGATACCCGCTTTGAATGCCGGCTCGAAGTGCTCCAACTTTATTTCGTTAAACGGTGGAGCGCCATACTCTGTTTGAAATTCATTAAAGAACGGGTTCTCCTCTTTGGGAGCATTGCAGGCATATACCATAATGCAACATACAACTAAAAGTGAATAAATTTTGTTCATAAACTCAGCGTTTTAAAATATAACACCATATCGGATAATGGTCAGAATCTTTTATTGAACGATCTACCGTACAATTATAAGCTTTAAGATTTTTACTGACCAAAATATTATCAATGCGAAAATAGAACCTGTTTTGATTGTAGGATACTCCCAACCCCCGACCCGATGTAACAAACGCATCGTTCATATTCTTTGCTATTAACCTGTGCGTATAAGAAATTGGAGTATCATTAAAATCACCGCATACGATAGTATATTTGTTTGTTCTTTTTGCAATTTCTGCTGCAACGGCCCGTGCTTGTGGAGCCCTGAGCGCCTGTGCTTCTCCAAGTTTTTGTATTAGCTGAATTGCTCCGCTTTTAACCCGCTTGGCTTCGGGTGATTTTAGCATTTCTCTGTATATTTTCTTGTCTTCGGCGGTTAGTTTGTTCGATTCCAGGTGATTATTAATAACCGTTACGGTATCTTCGCCAATCTTGATGCTGTACACAACAGAGCCATTGTTAACACTGGGATAACTTAATCTGTTGGCAGACAATATGGGGAATTTTGAATAACAGGCGATATGGTTTCCGCTTCCTTTATTACCTATTCTCTGAATATTTTTATAAGGATAAATCTTCAGTGCCTCTTCTATTTGCTTTTGAGTGAGGTATGGAGTGTTTTTGGTAAGATATTCCTGTAAACAAATAATATCCGCCTCACTCTCTGCAATATATTTTAATATCGGATTCTCTTTGTGGTTTTCACTCGCATCGAATCCCATTATATTATAGGATAGAAATTTTATATGCCCTGCGGGAATATTCTCTTTTTTGGTTTTAGAGTTGATAGGAAAAGATACCCCCAATTGAGGGATACAAAACAAAAACGCGATAAAAGGAATAATAGCAAACTTATAAGCCACAAATAACCAGGCTATTAAGAAGCATAGATTTACAACGGCAAATATAGGGAATGCCATTCCGAAACATGCGCGAATGGGATGGTCTTCCGGATTGTAACACGGACTGTAAGCCGAGAATAGCATCAGCCCGATAAAGAAAGGGTTTGCAACCAGCAGTATAACAGCCGCCAGCTTTCCTAAACGTTTCATTTTCATTTTTTGCTTGCGTCAAACAAGCTCTTTTTTTCTTCGGCAGTTAAACTGTTGTAGCCCGATTTCTTGAGTTTGTCCAATATACGGTCAATCTTATCCGATTGAGCCTTCTTATTTGCGTTGTATTCATAATCTTTATTCCGGCCGGAATAGTTAACCTTCATTTTCGCGCGTTTGCGATTTGCCCGCTGTTTCTTGCTAAACAATGCGGTAAACCAATCGAGTGTACGGTTAATCCACGCGGTTAAATCAATACCTTTATTTAATCCGGCGGCAAAGCCCAATCCTGCTAAAGCACCGCCAATGTGCGCGATATGCCCGCCGGCATTTCCGGAAGTCATAAGCAGTAAATCCATTACTACAACAACAAGTGCCAGGTATTTTAATCTAATGGTTCCGAGAAACAAAAGCCCCAAAGGATAGTTAGGTTCGCGGTATGCGGCGGCCGTTACAATGGCAAGAATAGAAGCAGACGCACCTACCATAACCGATGTATAAACCGCATTGGCAAAGTATGGAAATATATTATAAGACAGCATATAAAGCAATCCGCCACATATACCTCCCAATATATACAATCCTCTTAAATGCTTGTTGGTAAAGAAGTTCATAAATATAGAACCAAACCAATACAGCCACAGCATATTAAATAGAATGTGGAAGATATCCGCATGCATAAACATGTAGGTTATCAATGTCCACGGTTGTTGGATAAATCTACCAACAGAGGCCGGCAATTCTAACCATTGAAGCCCCTCCGCGATACTACGGTTAAACAATAAAAAGAAAACCGATAGTATAGCTGTAATAAGAAAAATGCCTACATTTATATAAATGAGCTGTATATACGCGGCACCCCTCTTGAAGTTATTCTTAATATCCGTTATTATATCCGCCATAATTGTTGTTCTTCTTTTTTCTCCAATACATAATTAGCACAAAGCCAAAAATCATTCCGCCCAGGTGGGCAAAGTGAGCCACATTATCTCCTGCATTGTTGGCCAATCCCAGAACAAGTTCTAAAACCGCATATCCGATAACAAAATATTTGGCCTTAATAGGGAACGGGAAAGGTATAATAAACAGTTCCTGATTGGGAAATAGCATACCGAATGCAAGCAAAACGGCATAAACCGCACCCGAAGCGCCCACCGTTACCAACATGTTAAGATATTCTTGCATGGGTATAATGGCGGAGCCTGTATTAACACTTTCATAAGCGGATAATACGGTTTCATAATGTATATATTGCACAATTTCTTGTACAACACCGGCTCCCATTCCGCAAATAATGTAATAAAGAAGGAATTTACCGGATCCCCAATATTGCTCCAATACTCTCCCAAACATCCATACAGCAAACATATTAAAGAAGATATGCGAGAAGTCTGCATGCATAAACATATACGTAAATAGCTGGTAGATATGGAAATTATCTGCCATGAAAAAGTGAAGGCCAAGGGTTTCGGTTAAATCGATTCCATATTTTTCGGCTACCACTTTCCCAAAAAGCATAAGTACATTTATTATTAACAGGTTTTTAGTAACCGTAGGCATCATATTTGTAGAACATTTTAATTATCTTAATTGTTGTATTGACACAAAAGTACGAATAAATTCTGTTCAAGTGCCGAAAAATTGTTCTGTATTTATTCTTTTTCAATAAAATGAGGTAATTTTTTAATAAATAATTTGATATCTAGTTTTGATAATTTATATTTGTGAGAGGTTGTGAAAGCCTTTTTGAATATTATATAACATTTTATTAATCAATTAGTACGTAACATGAATAAAGCAGAATTAGTTGATGCTATGGCCCAACAAAGCGGTCTTAGCAAAACCGATGCAAAAAAAGCATTGGAAGCGTTTACAGAAATAGTAACTAGCACACTAAAAAAAGGTGACAGAGTAGGACTTGTTGGATTCGGAACTTTTACCGTAGCACAGAGAAGCGAAAGGACGGGTATCAATCCATCAACAAAGGCTCCGATCCAGATTCCGGCAAAGAAAGTTGTTAAGTTTAAACCCGGAATGGAACTGTCGGCCGCGGTAGAATAAATACGACAGAGCGAGATATAACAAAGAGGGGGCAATTTTGCCTCCTTTTTTTGTTTACTCAAATGCAACGTGGCATTGCTTCAAATGCACGTGGCATTTTAAAATTAGCAACGTGCTGTTTACTCAGATGCAACGTGCGTTTGGGAGAAATGCAACGTGCATTTTATTTGTTTTTAGCCGCGGATAACGCGGATTGCACGGATTAAAAAAATGTTAAACCATTGCGCTTTGATGTAAAACCACTGCGCATTCAACACTTTTTAACGGCGAATTATTGTTGTAAGCTATTTGGTAAATCGCTTAATGCCAGTACTATAAAAAACGCTTTAATTGGCACTAGCTATAGCTACCCTATAGCAACATAAAAGAACATATAAGAACATATAATATAAAAAGAAGAAAA
>DAIMFE010000027.1:0-31784 GCA_036724805.1 Bacteroides sp. | reverse complement strand
GCTTCAACAAACGAACGTCTATTAATCAATTAATCTAACATTATTATTACACATGCATAATGAAAGTCTCTTAAATAAAGAGATATAAGATTATGGAAAAGAATAAGAATGCCAATGAACCGAACATTTTTCTTTATTTATTTCTTACTGCTGTTTTCCATAAAACCAACTTTCGCTTCATATACCATACATAAAGCCTATAAAATGGATTTATCCAACAATGCGATTTTATGTATGCACCAAGATAGCAGTGGCTATATGTGGTTTGGTACATATGACGGACTTAATTTTTACAATGGGAAAGATGTCTTTATATATCGGTTTGAAATGGGTAATCCATATTCTCTTTGTAGTAATATTATACATAAAATAACTCAGGCAGATAAAGATAATTTATGGATATCAACTTTCTTGGGACTGAATAAATTTTCTTTGAGAGAGAAAAAAGTAACAGAATCTTATACACAATATCCGGAAGCTCGATATCTAATGGTAGATTCAAAAGGAAATACCTGGGCAGTATGCAAATCCAATTACATATCTTATTATACTCCGGAAACCAAAACATTTGTTGAAATCCATTTACCGGGTGTAAAGACAGAAAGTATACTTACTTTATTTGTTGATAAGAAAGACCGCCCTCATATAGTTATGAAGAATGGTAGTCTGAAGCAAATAAAAATAGCACAAGAAGACAAGCAACGTATTTCTGTTGAGGATATACAGTTAGATCAAACCGGTTTTATAAGTGCGTTTTATACAGATGGCAAAATATACCTCGTTAATTTTGATGGGTTATTTTCAGTATATGATCCGGTTACTTCGCAATGTGCTGTAATCTCGGATGTATCACAACTAACAAGTAAATACGGTAGGATATCCGAAATCGTTGAGTTTCAAAATGATATCTACCTTTCTTTTAATATGGAAGGCATAATAAAACTCGATTCTAAAAACGATTATAAGCCGGAGAGTATTGGTGCGTATATTGGTATTTTTTGTATGCTAAAAGATAGATACCAGGATTTACTATGGATGGGTACCGATGGGCAGGGTATACAAATGTATTACAATAATAAGGAAATGTTTCGGAATGTAGTTTCTTCGGATTTACCATTGAAAATACAAAAGCCCATAAGATCTATTTATACAGATGAAGAGAATAATTTGTGGATTGGTACAAAAGGAGATGGTGTATTACGGTTGCCAAATTATAATGAAATAGATAATTACCAAACGGCAAAATATGCTCATTATACTACGGATAGCGGACTATCGAATAATTCTGCTTTTTGTTTCTTGCATAGCCAATACAGAGATATTTTATGGATTGGTACCAACGGACCGGGACTTTCTTTTTATTCATACCGAGACAAGGATATAACAACACTCGATAATGAAAGAATTGGAAAAGTGCATTCTATTTGTGAAGTAAATGCGAAAACTTTATGGCTGGCTACGGCCGGAGGTGGCTTATTGGAGGTTATATTAAATGATGACAGTAAAACCCTGTCGGTAGAAACCGTTAACGAATTCTTTTTAAAGAATGGAGACCGTGTGTGTAATGAATTTCATTCGATGATTTATGATGGATTCGAAACACTGCATATAGGAAGTAGAGGAGGATATGGCGTTGCGCGATTTAATATAATAACTAACGAATACCATTTCATAAAAACCAATAAAGGAGAGAATTCTGCTGTGGGAGATGTATTATCTGTCCATAACAGTAGAGATTCTATTTTTTATATTGGTGCCAGTTCGGGAATAACAAAAGTAATATTACAACAAGATGGCAATAATATTATAGAGCAGTTTGACCGGAAAAACGGATTGGCAAATGATATGATTCATGGCATTCTGGAGGCCGAAGACGGATGCATATGGTTCAGCTCCAATAAGGGGCTTATAAAATATAATCCGCACAATAATTTTTTTCATAATTACGCGTATCCAGAACTGGAAGTAACGGAGTTCTCGGATGATGCTTACTGGAAAGATCCGTTAACTAATCGCCTGTTCTTTGGCGGAATAAACGGGCTTGTTTGGATTGAACCGGATAAAGAAGAGCCCTCGGATACGTATGCCCCTGATCTTCAGTTTTTCGATATAAAGATATCAGGCGAAAGTTATCCGTTAGAAAAATACACAAATAACAGCGGAGCAATTGAATTACCCTCAAGCATACACTCATTTACCATATCTTTTGTTGCTCGGGATTATATTAACGGGGATAATTATGAATATTCTTATTCGTTGGACAACTTTAATACGGAATGGGTTGAACTACAAAAAAATAACGAGGCAACATTTACGAATTTACCTTTTGGTAATTACCTGTTGAAGGTTAGATATAAAAATGATGTTTTTGGATCGGATGAAAGTTTTTACTCGTTGCCAATAATTAAACTACCACCTTGGTATTTTAGTAAATTGGCTGTGTTCATGTATATTATCCTTATAATAACCATTTGCACGTATGTGTCTTTATGGATTCGTAATAATTTTCATCGAAAGCAAATGCGTCTTGCCCGAAAAATAAAAGAAGAGGAAAAGGAAAAATTATTTGAAGCCAAATTGATGTTTTTTACAAATGTTACACATGAGTTTTGTACGCCACTAACGGTGATTAATGGTATTACCGAACATATCAGTAACATTAGGCATTTGGGTGGGTTGGATAAATATATTAAAGTTCTAAAGAACAATGTAAACAGTTTAAACGAACTAATTCAGGAGATACTTGATTTCAGGAAAATTGAAGTATCCAACTTTAAAGCCAATGATATCCGCAAGGTATGCATATCCGATATTATTCGTAAACATTTAGAATCTTTTGATACTATTGTTGAAGAAAACAATATAAACTTAATACTATCAATCCCCAATGATCTTGAATGGACTACAGATACAAAATGTTTTAAACGTATAATCATCAATTTAATATCCAATGCCTTTAAGTATACAGATAGTAATGGGGAAATACAGATATCGGCTACCATTGAAAAACAACAATTAGTATTCAAGATATATAATACGGGAGATGGTATTGAAGAAACTCGGATACCACATATTTTTGATAGGTATTGCATTCTTGATAATGTAGAAAACCCCAATTCTTATTCACGAAAAACAACCCGCAACGGAATAGGCTTGTTTATTTGTAATAGTATGGTACAGTTACTGCAAGGTAGGATTGAAGTAAACAGTAAAGTAAATGAGTTTACAGAATTTACAGTGTATTTACCCTTGTTGGATATTACCCCATCGTTCTCCGAAAACCCGAAGAATAAAAAAAATAATCTTAATGAGGAATCTTTCAATGAAATATATACTGCATCCAAACCTACCATATTGGTAGTAGACGATAATAAAGATATAGTGTGGATGATTCAAAACATTTTGTCGGAAAACTACACAATAAAAGGCGTTTATAATGGTGTGGATGCTATAGAATTTCTGGAAAAAGAAACACCCGCTTTAATTATAACAGATATAATGATGCCGGGAATCAACGGACTGGAGCTAATAAATGAACTCCGAACCAATAAATTTGCTAGACATATACCTGTAATTATCATTTCGGCCAAGATTAGTGAAGCAGAACAGGCAAAAGGAATTGATACAGGTGCCGATGCATACCTTACCAAACCATTCTCGAGCATAGTATTGCGATCTATGGTAAATAGAATACTTACAAAAAAAGAAGAACTAAAAGGATATTATAATTCTCCCGAAAGTGCTTACGAATATTCAGGCGGCAATCTTCTTCATCAGGATGATAAAAACTTTATGGACTCTATTATCCGTATAATTGAAGAGAATATTGAAGAAGAAAATCTAAGACCTGAGTTAATTGCCGATAAACTAGGGATTAATACCCGAAATCTATATCGTAAATTCAAGAAAATAACATCAACTTCTCCTAACGACTTTATTAAGGATTATAGGTTTAAGCTGGCAGCAAAATTATTGGTTACTACTAATCTTACTACACAGGAAATTATATATAAAATAGGAATAAATAATAAATCTTATTTTTACAGAGAGTTTGTGAAGAAGTACAAACTAACTCCTAAGGAGTATCGGTCGCATTTACATTCTAATTAAGCCCCAAATATCTATTGGGGTTATTGGAAGTTATCCATTTTTACCCAATGTTTTCTAATCCAAATGCACGTTGCATTTCTCCCAACAGCACGTTGCATTTGTCTCAACAGCACGTTGCTAATTCGAAAACGCACGTTGCATTTGGGATGATACAACGTTGCATTCAAAAAAGTATCTTTCATAAGTATAATATTGTGTATATACATTTCTGGATAAGTGCCCTGAAAAGCTGAAAGAGTATCCTAATCTGCCAGAAGGAATTTAGGATACCCTTTTGGGTATTCAGGACAAACTAATCTAATACATATTATCTAATATTGCATAAAACAAATATTTGTTGAAGCTACAAAATGGGGGCTATAAGCCTAGAAGAATTCCTGACCTTAAATTATGAGAAAATTAATGTTATGCGTTAACCGTAATTATTAATTTTAAATTACAATTTATGAAGCACTTTTACCCTAAGGACAAACAAATTATTAAAAGAGTTAAAATGTCTATGTTAGTGGTTTTGTTGGGAATTTGTATAATTCCAGTTATCAATGCTAATACAATGGAAGCACAGATTGTTCAACAAACAAAACAAATTACCGGATTAGTTACAGATTCAAGCGGGGAACCACTTACCGGTGTTACCATAGCCATTAAAAATGGAACAACCGGTGTTATTACTGATGTTAACGGGGGCTATACTATTAATGTAAATGCAGGTAATGTACTTATATTCTCTTATATAGGATACATAACCCAGGAAATAACAATTTCCAATCAAACAACCCTTAATATAACAATGGTCGAAGACAGTGAAATGCTAGACGAAGTTGTGGTAGTTGGGTATGGTACCATGCGTAAATCGGATGTAACCGGTTCTATAGCTACTGCAAAAGGTAAAGACATCATTAAAGGCCAGGGATTCAATGCTCTCGAAGGTTTAAAAGGTAAAGCAGCAGGGGTTAACATATTCTCTAATACAGGACAGCCGGGTGGAGAAATGCGTGTTATTATCCGTGGTATCTCTACCATTAACGCTTCGGCAAGTCCGCTATATGTTGTAGATGGAGTAGTTATGGAAAACTTCCAGTTCCTGAATCCCAATGATATAGAGTCAATGGAAGTGTTGAAGGATGCATCTTCGGCAGCTATTTATGGTGCCCGTGGAGCTAATGGTGTAATTCTTGTAACAACCAAACGCGGCGGTAACACCGGAAAACGCACGCAAGTATCTTACGATGGTTCGTTATCCATCAGCAACATGGCAAAATACATGGATGTAATGGATTCTAATGAGTGGATGGGCGCATTTAAACAGGGTTTGGAAAATGCCAATGCGTTTCAAGGCAAGAACTTCGAAACCGATTTATCGAAGATATTTACCGATGCGCGTTTGTTTAATTCCGATGGATCGCCTAAGTATAATACCGATTGGCAAAAAGAAGCATCAAGAACGGCTTTTTCACACAATCACCAACTTAGTATACAACGTGGTGATGGCGATACTTCCGTAGGTGCCTTTTTAAATTATACCGATCAACAAGGTGTTTTACAGAATTCCTTTTTTAAGCGTATTAATGCTAAACTCGCCTATGACGATAAACCAACCAAATGGCTGTCAACGGGTATTAATCTCATGGTAAACCATACATGGGGTAACAGAACTTCTGATAATCCATATGGACAGGGAGCTTTACGTACAATGGTGGAGCAATTGCCTTTTCTTCCGCTTATGATTGATGGTGTATATGCGCAAACAAATGATATAAAAACATCTCCTATCTATAACGATAAAAATAATCCCGATTCAGGAAGTATGCAAGGGTTTGGCCCTGAAGGTGTTGGTAATCCGGTTGAATTACTGAAGAGAATGAAAGAGATGCAATACAGGACACAAATATTTGGTAATGCTGCATTAACTTTTCATCTAACCAAAGATCTTCAGTTAAAAACTCAAATTGGTGTCGATTATCAGAATACACGTTATTCAAAATATATACCGTTTACTCCGCGTCCAATGATCAACCAAAGTTCTACCGGACAGGCAGAAGGGAATAATGCCAATACATTATACTGGCAGGAAGAAACTTATCTAACATACAATAAACTATTTGGTAAGCATTCTATCAATGCTATGGCGGGTATGTCGTGGCAAGAGCGTACTTATACATACTTCAGTGCAATAGGTACCAACTTTACCGATGATTTTTACGGTTACTATAATCTGGGAAAAGGAACCGATAGACCTTCTGTTGGTAACGACCATGATAGATGGGCAATGAACTCATATTTTTTGCGTGCAGCGTACTCCTATGACAATAAATACATGGCTACCGTAACCGGTCGTTACGATGGTTCTTCAAAATTTGGAAAGAATAATAAATATGCTTTCTTCCCTTCAATCGGTTTAGGATGGATGGTTTCTAATGAAGATTTTCTGAGTGATAACACCATTATAAGTAGACTAAAACCACATACTTCTTTTGGTATAACAGGTAATTCGGAAATAGGAACATATGCTTCATTAGGCAGGGTAAGTCAATCAAATACAATTATTGGTAATGGATTACATGTAGTTTCTTATTTAGATAATATGCCTAATCCGGATTTGAAATGGGAAAGAACAAGCCAATGGGATATAGGTGTTGACCTTGGTTTATTTAATAACCGACTCAATATTGAAGCTTCCTATTATTACAAATATACAAACGATTTATTGCTGGATCGTCCTTTGCCAAGATCAACCGGTTATTCCTTAATCACTACTAACATTGGCGAGGTTTCAAACCAAGGGTTAGATTTACTGATTAACGCACGACCCGTAGAAACACGCGATTTCCAATGGAACAGTACAATTAACTTAAGTTTCAACAAGAACCGCGTTGAGAAATTGGACGAAAGTTCATCGGTTGATCCCATTACAGGCAAACGCCAAATTCTGAAAGACGGTTTTGTTGGATACGACATCCTTATACGTGAAGGCGAAGAACTTTCTACCTTCTATGGCTATAAACGTGCCGGTATTTATGACGGTGTTCCTTCTAACTGGGATCCCGAAACAATGAACGTGCCATCAACTATCGGTGAAAAGGTTACTTACAAAGAACGCCAGATAATAGGTAACGGATTACCAGATTGGATGGGCTCATTCATAAATACCTTCAACTACAAAGGATTCGATCTTACTATAGACCTTCAATTTACATGGGGTGTAGATGTTATGCAGGAATTCTTCCACTCAACAGAAGGACGCTTCCTAACCAGCGGCTTAGATCGGCTGTACAAAGAAGCATGGCATCCTACTTTAAATCCAAACGGAAAAGCACAAGCAATACGTTTGGCAAACTTTGGACAGGGTAGTAATGCAAATGCCGATGATACATGGGTAGCAAATGGATCTTACCTGCGTGCTAATCTTATTCAAATAGGCTATACATTTAAACCGGAATTTCTTAGAAAGATAGGACTTTCTGCATTACGCTTATATGGTAGTGTAAACAATGCATTCCTTATTACTTCATCTGATTATCTTGGATACGATCCGGACAACTCATCACGTTTGGGCGATAATAAATGGGGAGCTAACCGTCAGTTCTTTACTTATCCACGCCCTAGAACATTTACGTTTGGTGTTAATGTAGCATTTTAACAGATAACAATAAATAATAAAACTATAATTATATGAAATTGCATAAAATATATTTCTCCGTACTTTGCATGTTTGCCTTCTCATTATTGATAAGTTCGTGCCAAAACTTTCTGGATGAGGAGCCGTTAGATGTAAAAACAACCGACCAGTTCTGGAAAACCGAAGCTGATGCCGTTTCAGCAGTAAATGCCCTCTACTTTGGAGGAGTACCCTATTTGCACAATACCGATGTTGATGGTGGTTGGACACCGAAAGCTACTATGTGGGGCGGTATTATATCCGGGCTATATGTTGATAAACGTAAAGACAGAAATTTTACCAATGCATCCGAAGGCTGTAATTTTAACCTTGAATCATTTGATGCTACAGCCTTAAAACTTTGGCACGAATTTTACAAAGGTATATCTCGGGCAAATTTTGTAATTGCTAATATACCGTTAATGACCGAAGTGTTGAGTGAAAGCCAGATTAAGAATTTTACTGCGCAGGGTAAATTTTTCCGGGCATACGGATATTTCTATTTAGTAAAAGAGTTTGGCGATGTTCCCTATATTGATGCACCCTATACATCTTTGGAAGGTATATACAAGGAACCTGTATCTGCCGAACAAATATATAAAAATATTGAAACAGACCTACTCGAAATCCTTGAAGGAGATGCACTTCCCAATAAGGCATTCTATGATAACGACTGCTATGTAACCAAGCCAATGGCTCAAACTTTATTGGCACAAGTATACTTACAATGGGCCGGCGCACCTCTTAACGGTGGAGATGCATATTATGCAAAAGCAGCTAGCATGGCGAAAAATGTGATAAGTGGGGGTCAGCATGCGCTTATTCAGGCCGGCGGCAGTAGTAGTGACCTTAACTCGGCGTATAATGTTATTAAAACAACAAAATCATCTAACGAAATTATTTTCGCCAAAGAATATAATCAAACCAGTTTCAACGTGGGTAACTCTTATGCAGTACGTTCAATAGGTACAGATGCATTTCAATGGGGTGTATTTAAACCCGGAGGAGATGTGTTATACAATGCCTATTTACCATGTGCTATGTTGATAGAAAGTTATCAGCTAAATGATATACGTGGAATGGAAAAACAATTCTTCTTCCGCGAATACACTAGTGCCTCAGGTGCTGAATTTACTTTGAATAATGTAGGAAACTGGGCATGGTTCGATGAAACATCTCTTATTGGTGGTAAGGATGGTGATTATAACATGCCAACATTCCGTTATGCCGAAGTATTGCTTATTGCTGCCGAAGGTTTAGCACGATCGGGTGGAAGTGAAGCTGAAGCGCTAGGCTATCTCAATCAGGTTCGTAACCGTGCAGGACTAGCCGATGAAACAGCTACGGGAGATGCATTAATACAATCAATCCTGACTGAACGCTTCCATGAGTTCCCATTAGAGTTCAAAATCTGGGACGATATTCGCCGCACTCGCCTTTATCCGGAAGCAGATGGCGTTAACTCAGGTAAACTGAAGTGGGTTGCATTAGCATCGGCGCAAATCCAGAATAAACCGGATGGAGTAATAAAAGTTGGCGCTATTCCCGAGTATGCTTTGTTATGGCCTATCCCGTTAAGTGAAATGCAGGCTAACCCGGCGCTTCAAGGGCATCAAAACTCAGGGTGGAATTAGAATAAGATAACTTATATTGACTTTATGCACAGAGAGATTGAGAAACTATTATATTTGCAAATATTGTGATTTCAATATCTCTGTGCTTATATAAGATATCTATAATCAATTTTAAGTGACCATGTACAAATACAAATCTTTAATTTTACTGGCAACTATTATGCTGGCCGCATGTTCTGGCAAGAAAAACGAAACTGCTATGAGTGGTAACCCTGTATTCGAAGGTTGGTATGCCGACCCCGAAGGTATTATTTATGATGATACATATTGGATTTACCCTACCTGGAGCGATAAATATGAAAAGCAAACTTTCTTTGATTGTTTCTCCTCCAAAGATCTCATAAACTGGACAAAACATAGCAGCATTCTTGACACTACAGAAGTAAAATGGGCTAAAATAGCCATGTGGGCTCCGTCTGTTATTCGTAAAAATAATAAATACTATCTTTTCTTTGGTGCAAATGACGTACACGAAGGAGAAATAGGAGGAATTGGTGTTGCTGTAAGCGATAAACCGGGAGGGCCGTATAAAGATTTGTTAGGTAAACCTCTTATTAATGATATAATTAATGGAGCGCAACCCATTGACCAGTACGTTTTTCGCGATGATGATGATGCCTATTACATGTATTATGGAGGATGGAGGCACTGTAATATTGTTAAACTAAACGATGATTTCACAGGATTGGTTCCTTTTGAAGATGGCGAAATATATAAAGAAGTTACTCCTAATAACTATGTAGAAGGACCGTTTATGCTCAAAAAAAACGGTAAATACTATTTTATGTGGAGTGAAGGTGGTTGGACGGGCGATGGCTATTGTGTTGCTTATGCTATTGCTGATTCTCCTTTTGGTCCCTTTGAACGCATCGCAAAAGTACTTGAAGCGGATGATGAAATTTCTTTAAGCGCCGGACATCACTCTCTTATGAAGAAGTGGGGTAGCGAAGATTATTTTATGGTTTACCACCGTCGCCCCAAAGGAGAAAAAGCTCGGGATTATCGTGTTACTTGTATAGATCTCATGACATTTGATAAAGATGGATTCATTAATCCGGTAAAAATGACGCATGAAGGGGTAGCTGCTACAAAGATAAATTAACTAACTACCTCAAATACATTCATTCACCATGAAAAAGATTCTCTTTCTTGCTTTACTACTTCCGTTTATCAGCTGCCAAAACCAGCAGACTGTAACAAACCCACCGGAGTTAGCCGATGATGATCTTACTACATATTACTCCGGGACCCCAGGAGCCAATAAGATTATCTTTGATTCCGGTTATACCGCGCCAATAGTAAGCTACCAAATATTCTCTACCGGAGAACTTCCTAAATACGATCCTAGCAACTGGATATTAAAGGGAACGAACGATAACAAGAATTGGGAAATTATTGACGAAAGAAAAGATCAGAAGTTTTGTTCCCGCTTTCAGGAAATACTTTGTGTAGTAAAATCGCCTGGAAGTTACAAAAAATACATGCTGGAAATCTCAACAGCAAAGAACGATACGCTTAAAATCGGAGAAGTAGTTTTATCCGATAAAAATAGGATTGCCGGATGGCAGAATTTTAAATATCCCCATATAGATTTTGAAGTAAAAAGTCCCGATACAGAAGGATCCCGATTGTACAGTACCTTAGTTCAAAACCCCGATGAATATATAAAATACCATGCCCGAAAAGTAGCTGAAATCCTGTACTATACAGATCAGGATTCGATTATGAATGTTCAGAATATAAAATATACACTCGAGGATAAACCCGGAGTATCCGCAAAAGGTGGGAGTACACCCAATATATTTATCTTCTACAGCACCCAACACATTGAGAAATCTGCACACGAATCATTATATAAGCTAAACTTCGAAACCCGTGGCGTTCTTTATCATGAACTTACTCATGGATACCAGTATGAGCCCAAAGGTTGTGGTAATTATGGAAATAATAAAACATTTTGGGCATGTATTGAAGGCATAGCCGATGCTGTAAGGGCAGAAGCCGGATTATTCGATATGTCGACCCGCAAGCCCGGTGGTAATTGGATGGACGGTTATCGTACCACAGGTTTCTTCCTTCAGTGGCTTACCACTAAAGATCCGAATGCTATTCGTAAATTCCATCGAACGGTAAAAGACCTCGAAGTATGGAGTTTTGATGCAGGCATTAAGAAAGTTTTCGGAAATAATACAGGTGTCGAGCAGATGTGGAATGAATATCAACAGTACCTTATTACAACAAATACAAATAAATAAAATGCAAAGAAACAAACTAATCGTTATTTCATCCTTATTACTATTCGGCGGAATGGTGTTAGCTCAGAATAAAGTTGATTATGTTAATCCGATGATTGGCACAGTAAAAATGGGGCATACATTCCCCGGTGCATGTGTACCACATGGTATTGTGCAATTAAGTCCTGATACGGATACAATACCCCATAGCATTAACGGGGTATATGTAAAAGATACATATAAATATTGCGCGGGTTACCAGTACGATGATAAAACAATTGTGGGTTTTAGCCATACACACTTCAGCGGAACAGGGCATTCCGATCTAGGCGATATTCTTATTATGCCCGTTACCGGAGAACTAAAATTCAATCCCGGAACGGCAGATGATCCGGATTCGGGTTACCGCTCACGCTATTCGCACGATACCGAAAAGGCGGCTCCGGGATATTATGAAGTTGTTCTGGATGATTACAAAGTAAAAGCACAACTCACTGCAACCGAAAGAGTTGGAATACATAAATATACTTATCCGGCCAACGAAGAGCAGAAAATAATATTAGATCTTGTTCATGGTATTTACAATTACGATGGTAAAGTGCTGTGGGCTAGTTTACGTGTTGAGCATGAAACCCTTATTACAGGCTATCGTATTACCAACGGATGGTCAAGGGAAAATTATACTTATTTCGCCATATCATTGTCTAAACCAATAAAGAATTACGGTTATGCCGATCGCGAGAAGCCTAAATACGTGGGTTTCTGGAGGAAGTTTGACTTGTATAATAATTTTCCTGAAATTGCCGGAAGAAAGATTGTTTGCCATTTCGAATTCGGAGATAATCCCGAGCCGCTGGTTCTGAAAGTGGCGTTGTCCGCAGTAAGCACAGAGGGTGCTGTTAAGAATCTCAATGCCGAAGCCAAAAACAAAACATTCGATCAGGTAGTTGCAGGTGCATCGGCTAAATGGGAGAAAGAGCTGGGTGTAATAGAGGTGGAAGGTACTAAAGATAATAAAACAATGCTGTATACCTCGTTGTATCATACCATGATCAACCCATCTGTTTACATGGATGTTGACGGAAATTATCGGGGAATCGATCATAATATTCATCGGGCAAAAGGTTTTACCAACTATACAATATTTTCCGTTTGGGATACATACAGGGCACTGCACCCGTTATTTAATCTTATAAACCGGGATAGAAGCAAAGATATTGTGAACTCTATGCTGGCGCATTATAGTCAGAGTGTACATAAAGCACTTCCGGTATGGTCTCATATGGGTAATGAAAACTGGTGTATGATAGGCTATCATTCGGTTTCGGTAGTGGCAGATGCTATTGATAAAGGTTTGAATATTGATAAAGCAAAAGCATTGGAAGCAATTATCAACAGCTCAAATGTTGATTACTATGATGGTACGGGAGAATACAAAAAAATGGGATACGTACCGGTAGATAGAAGCGGAAGCGGTTCATCTATAACCCTTGAATATGCTTACGATGATTGGACAATCTATAATACCGCGCTCAAATTAGGGGATACCAAAACAGCGGAGGCTTATAAAAAACGCGCTTTGAACTATCAGAATGTTTTCGATCCGAAACTGCAATTTGTTCGTGCCAGAAGGAGTGATGGCAGTTGGAAAACTCCATTCGATCTTTTAGATACACACGGACAAGGATTTATAGAAGGCAATTCATGGAATTACTCTTTCTATGTACCACATGATGTTAAAGGCCTGATTAAACAAAGGGGTGGAGAAAAGCAATTTACCGAACGTTTGGACTCCATATTTACGATGCACTTACCTGATAAGTTCTTTGAAGATACCGAAGATGTTACCCGTGAAGGGATTATGGGTAATTACGTTCATGGAAACGAACCCAGCCATCATATTCCATATTTATATGCGTGGACTTCGCAACCCTGGAAAACTCAATACTGGGTTCGGGAGATTATGAACAGGATGTATCTCAATAGTATCGATGGTCTTTGCGGTAATGATGATTGCGGACAAATGTCTGCGTGGTATATATTCTCGGCTATGGGATTTTATCCGGTTTGCCCGGGCTCTAATCAATATATACTTGGTGCACCCTATTTCCCTTCGATGAAAGTAAAAGTTGGAGATAATAAATACCTGACTATAAAAGCCGATAAGGTTAGTGATAAGAATAGGTATGTAAAGTCGGTTAAGTTAAATGGAAAGCCATATACCAAGGCTTATATTACTTATGATGATGTGAAGAATGGTGCCGAGCTGGCATTCGAGATGACATCTAAGCCTAATAAGCAACGTTTGTTTAACGGGGAAGATAAACCGTATTCGTTGTCTAAATAGTAAATCGTTTAATCGTAAATAAATTTATGTGTAGTTTTCTTAAGCTAATGATATTATCATCTGTTCTATTATCCGGCTGCACAAGTACAGATAATAAAACAGATATTCAGCCAGATCTATCCTTAAATGCCTACGTTAACCCTTTCGTAGGTACTTCCGGATTTGGTAATATATATCCGGGCTCACAAATTCCCTTTGGCGGTATTCAGATAAGCCCGGATACAGACCGTGATTATTATGATGCCGCATCTGGTTACAAGTATGATCATATGACCATTATGGGATTCAGCCTTACCCACCTTAGCGGTACGGGTATCCCCGATCTGGGCGACTTTCTCTTCATTCCAGGGACCGGTACAAAGAAATTTGTAGCAGGCACCCATGATAACCCCGATGAAGGTTATCGCTCCCGCTATAGTCATGATAAAGAATGGGCATCACCTAATTATTACGGGGTAGATTTATTGGATTACAATGTAAAAGTAGAAATGACATCTGCCATGCGCTCCGGTATCCTCAAATTTACTTTTCCCAAATCCGAGAGTAGTTTTGTAATGCTGGATATGGATCATGTGCAATGGTTTAAAACAGCATGGTCGCAATTACGGATTGAGAATGATTCCGTAATATCAGGCTTTAAACTGGTTAACGGCTGGGGTCCCGAACGGTATGTTTATTTTGTAGCTCAGTTCTCCAAACCTTTTATTGATTCGGGAATTATGCAGGAAGGTAAGCCTGTGATTTATGACACAAAACGTTTCCGAAGCGACCGCGTAGCCTATGGTAATAAGATTATGGGCTGGTTCGACTTTGATACATCTGCTAGCGAACAGATTGAAGTGAAAGTAGCCATTTCTTCAACCGGAACGGAGGGGGCTTTTGCCAATCTAAAGGAATTGGATAACAAGAACTTTGAAGCCGTTAAGGCGGAAGGAGAGAAGTTGTGGGCAAAAGAACTGAATAAATTTAAAGTGAAAGGAAGCAAGAAACAACTGGAAACTTTCTATACTTCGGTTTATCACGCCTCCATACATCCTTTTGTGTATCAGGATGTCGATGGTAAGTACAGAGCACACAACTCGAATATTCACCAAACAGATAATAAATTTACCAATTATACCGTATTTTCTTTGTGGGATACCTATCGTGCGCATCATCCGTTGCTGAATCTGGTTCATCCGGACAGGAATGCGGATATGATCAATTCCATGCTTGCCCATTACGATCAGAGTGTGGAGAAAATGCTTCCTGTATGGTCGTTCTACGGAAATGAAACATGGTGTATGATTGGTTATCATGCGGTGTCGGTTATAGCGGATGCCATTGTAAAAGATATTCCCGGGTTCGACAAGGAGCGAGCCTTTGAAGCAATAAAAACCACTGCTATGAATCCTCATTACGATTGTCTGCCGGAATATATTCGGAATGGCTGGGTACCTTTCAACAAAGAACGTGAGTCGGTATCTAAAACATTGGAATACGCATATGATGATTATTGCATTGCTATGGCTGCCCGCAAACTGGGTAAAGAGGCGGATTACAGAGAATTTCTCAACCGTTCGCTCTCTTATCAAAATCTGATTGACCCCGAAACTAAGTTCATGAGGGGGAGAGATATTAACGGGAACTGGCGTACTCCTTTCGATCCCGTTGCTTATACCGGCCCGGGATCGGTTCATGGCTGGGGCGATGTTACGGAGGGTTTCACTTATCAATATACATGGTATGTTCCACAAGATGTTCAGGGATATATTAATGAAATGGGAGGGAATGCGATCTTTGCAGCGCGTCTCGATTCAATGTTTACAATGGAACTGCCGGAAGACATCCCCGGCGCCCATGATATTCAAGGGCGTATTGGTGCTTATTGGCATGGTAACGAGCCTTGCCACCAGATATTATATCTGTATAATTACATCAAACAACCCTGGAAAGGGCAGGAAAAGATACGGTATGTTCTGGATACATTCTATGGCAACGATCCTGATGCATTAAGCGGCAACGATGACTGCGGACAGATGTCGGCCTGGTATATATTTAACTGCATGGGATTTTACCCTACCTGCCCATCGAGTAATATTTATTCCATTGGTTCACCCGGATTGGAAGCAGTAGAAATGACATTGGGCAACGGTAAGAAGGTATCTGTTACAACCGAAAACTACAGCGAAAAAAATGTATATATACAGGCAATGTATCTTAACGGAAAAGAATACAACAAAACATATATAACGTATAACGATATAAAGAACGGAGCTGATATTAAGTTTGTTCTGGGTACTAATCCCAATACTAAATGGGGAACATCCGATGATTCGGTAGCTCCTTCTTTATCAACACAAAATGAAACAATGAGATACAAGAATTGGTTTTAAGTTTATAGTTTATAGTTTTTAAGTTCCATGCGAATTTTAAGCTGTAAACTCAAATCACAAATATCAAAAACAAATGAAAAAATTACCATTAATCGTATTGAGTATTTTATTAAGTACCGCTTTCGGTTTTGCGCAAAAGATGGAACCGGTAGACTATGTTAGTCCATTGGTTGGAACTTTATCTAAACACTCTTTATCAACAGGAAACACTTATCCCGCTATTGCAATGCCGTGGGGCATGAACTTCTGGATGCCACAAACCGGAAAGATGGGCAACGGATGGGCGTATGTTTATACGGAAGACAAGATAAGAGGATTTAAACAAACGCATCAACCCAGCCCGTGGATAAATGATTACGGCCAGTTTGCTATTATGCCTGTTACCGGAAAGGTTGTATTCGATCAGGATAACCGCGCCAGTTGGTTCTCGCATAAAGCAGAAATAGCTAAGCCATACTATTACCGGGTTTATCTTGCAGATCATGATGTAGTTACCGAACTTGCCCCAACAGAAAGGGCTGTAATGTTTCGTTTCACTTTCCCCGAAAACGATTCGTATGTTGTAGTAGATGCTTTAGATAGAGGATCTTATGTGAAAATTATACCCGAACAAAATAAGATTATAGGTTATACCACCCGCAATAGTGGCGGTGTTCCTAAAAACTTCAAGAATTATTTTGTTGTACAATTCGATAAACCGTTTACTTACAAAGCCACAGTTGGCAATAACGAGATTAGAAGAGGTGATACCGAAGCACAGGAAAACCATACAGGTGCGATTATTGGGTTCAAAACCCGCAGAGGAGAAATTGTACATGCTCGCGTAGCATCTTCTTTTATTAGTGCCGAGCAAGCAGAATTGAATTTAAAGGAATTAGGCAATAACACATTTGATGAAATAGCTCAAAAAGGCAGGAACGAATGGAATAAGGTATTAGGTAAAATTCAGGTTGATGACGACAACATTGATAATTTAAGGACATTCTATTCTTGCCTTTATAGATCTGTACTCTTCCCACGTAGTTTCCATGAAATTGATGCACAGGGAAAAGTAATGCATTATAGTCCGTATAACGGAGAAGTATTACCGGGACATATGTTTACAGATACGGGTTTCTGGGATACTTTCCGCTGTTTGTTTCCATTCCTCAATTTGATGTATCCTGAAATGAATACTAAGATGCAGGAAGGCTTGGCCAATACTTATAAAGAAAGCGGATTTCTGCCCGAGTGGGCCAGTCCTGGGCATAGAGGATGTATGGTGGGTAACAACTCTGCATCTGTGGTAGCCGATGCTTACCTTAAAGGGCTAAGGGGTTACGATATCGAAACCCTTTGGGAAGCCGTTGTGCATGGAGCCAATGCCGTGCATCCACGTGTTTCATCTACCGGGCGTTTAGGATTTGATTATTATAACAAATTAGGATATGTTCCTTATGATGTGAAGATTAATGAAAGTGCCGCGCGTACGTTAGAATATGCTTACGATGATTGGTGCATTTACCAATTGGGCAAGAAATTGGGCAAGACTGAAAGCGAAATCGCTATCTTTGCTAAACATGCCATGAATTATAAAAACCTTTATTGTCCGGATCATAAGTTGATGCGAGGTAAGAATGAAGATGGTAAATTTCAGTCACCTTTCAATCCATTGAAATGGGGGGATGCTTTCACCGAAGGTAATAGCTGGCACTATACATGGTCGGTATTTCACGACCCACAAGGATTAATTGATCTGATGGGCGGCAAGAGGGAATTCAACAGCATGATGGATTCGGTATTTAATGTACCCCCCCTGTTCGATGATAGTTATTATGGTGGGGTTATCCACGAAATACGCGAAATGCAGATTATGAATATGGGTAACTACGCCCACGGTAACCAGCCTATACAACACATGATTTATATGTATAACTACTCCGGCGAGCCTTGGAAAGCCCAATACTGGTTAAGAGAAGTTATGGATAAACTGTACTCTGCTGCGCCCGATGGTTATTGCGGCGATGAAGATAACGGGCAGACTTCGGCTTGGTATGTATTCTCGGCTCTTGGTTTTTATCCCGTATGTCCCGGAACTAACGAGTATATTATAGGTTCGCCTTTATTTAAAAGTGTAACGTTAAATCTGGAGAATGGAAAGAAAGTAGTTATTAAGGCTGATAACAATAACCGGAATAATCGTTATGTACAATCCATTAAACTCAATGGTAAAAATTATCCGAAGAATTATTTCAAGCATGATGATTTGATGAAGGGTGCATCGATAAATTACAACATGTCGAATACTCCAAACAGACAAAGAGGTACGCAGGATAGTGATTTTCCTTATTCGTTTAGTAATGAGTTAAAGGGAAAATAGAGTTGCTTCAAAAGCACGTTGCATTTCTCCCAAATGCGCGTTGCATTTGTCTCAACAGCGCGTTGCTAATTCGAAAAAGCACGTTGCATTTGAGAAAATGCAACGTGCTTTTGGTTGGGTATAAATAACGTAAGAACATAAAAAAGGGCGGATACAAGACCCGCCCCTACGCCATGCGGCATTGGTGAAATGGATAACTTTTGTTTCAAATAACTCTAATGGACATTTGCGTTTATATAGAAACAGCCTCCCCCTTTAAAGTAGCAGAGCTGGCTTCTGTGATCTTCACCAGAGCGTAATCACCAATTTTGTAACCTGCCCTGTCAAAAACAACTACCTTATTCTGTTGAGTGCGGCCATAAAGCTGTTCGCGCGATCTTTTTGAAACCCCCTCAACCAATACCTCATATATATTACCAATACAACGCAAATTAGATTCGGCAGATAAGCGGTTTTGTAGCGCAATGATTTCATTGAGGCGGGTAACCTTAATCTCTTCCGGGATATTATCTTCCATATGTTTTGAAGCATACGTTCCGGGGCGCTCCGAATATTTGAACATAAAGGCAGAGTCAAATCCACACTCTTCCATTAATGAAAGTGAAAGTAGATGATCTTCTTCCGTCTCCGAATGGAAACCGGAAAAAATATCTGTGCTTAATCCACAATCAGGAATGATGCGTTTGATAGCAGCAACCCTGTCAAGATACCACTCGCGGGTATATTTGCGATTCATAAGTTTGAGAATGCGAGAACTTCCACTCTGAACGGGCAAATGAATGTGTTTGCAAACATTCGGTACTTCAGCAATTACCTGCAATGTTTCATCGCTCATATCCTTAGGATGCGATGTAGTGAAACGTACCCGTACTCCCGGAACCGCTTCGGCCACAATCCGTAGTAATTTAGGGAAAGTGATAACCTCATTGCCATCCTTAAATTTATACGAGTTTACATTCTGCCCCAGCAGCGTTATTTCTTTGTACCCTTTTTGCAGAAGATCGTTTACCTCGTTAAGAATACTTTCCACATCACGACTCCTTTCTCGGCCACGGGTATAAGGAACAATACAATAAGTGCAAAAATTATTGCAACCACGCATAATAGACACATAACCCGAAATGTGATTTCCACAAATGCGGGTAGGAATAACTTCGCGATAGGTTTCAGTAGTCGAAAGTTCAACGTTGATCGCCTTCTCGCCGGCTTCTACCGAAGCAATCAAATCGGGTAGAGCAAGGTAAGCATCGGGTCCAACAACCAAATCAACATGGTGATTAGCTATTAAATCATCCTTTACCCGCTCGGCCATACATCCCAGAACCCCTACTATTAACCCTTTCTTTTTCTTCTTCAAAGAGTTAAAAAAATCCAATCGGTTCAGTATCTTCTGTTCCGCATTATCGCGGATAGAACAAGTGTTGAGGAATACCGCATCGGCTTCTTCCAAAGTTTCTACTGGCGAATATCCGGCCATCTGCATTACCGAAGCAATTACTTCGCTATCGGCTACATTCATCTGACAACCATACGTTTCAATAAATAATTTTTTGTTGTCGGCTACAGTTGCAGATTTAAAGTCTGCTTCCGATTCTTTAATCATTTTTTTCTGTTTTAAGTTTAGCATGCAAAGATACTGTATACCACTCAAAATATACAGGAAGCAGATTAAAATTAACTATTGTATAAGAATAGATTTATAATAAATGTTAACGAAGTGAACATTTATTTGTTTGCATTTTGCCCAATTAGATATATTTCACATATTTGTGGAATGAAAGAAACATTAGATTTTTTCATAGTTAAGGTTTAGGTTAAAAAAACAAGGGGAGCTGTGAAGCTGCCCTTTTTTCTTGCTAAAATTTTAGCTGAAAATCAGCTGATTGAGATTATATTATGTACCTTTGTTGAGTTATAACTTAAGACTTAAAATGGACGGTATATTAAACATATTAATCATAGTAGGTTTTATCGTTTTTGCCATTCTAAGGCAAGTGCTTAAACCAGCTGAAGATAAGCCCCAAAAACCCAATCCTACGGTTCCTTATGGAATGGAAGAATCTTTCCCGGAAATAACCATCACCCCTGAAACAACATTTCGGGAATCGGTTCAGACAGTGAACAGACCACCCAAAAAACATCCAACCAAAACTTCAAATAAAACAAAACCAAGAGAGGTTGTATCGGAATCACCCTTACAGAAAAATGAAACGGTTAATAGTGATATTGACACTCAATCCATCGAAGAAATTCGTAAAGGTATTATATGGTTCGAGATATTAAACAGGAAGTATTAAGTAAGTGAGCAATCAGTTTATAAATGGTAAATAGTAAATGATAAAATGTATCAATGTGTAACACAAAAAATATATTAATTCACTATGTCATTCAAAATTCTAACTGCGGCAGAAGCCGCAAGCCTCGTTAAGAACGGCTATACAGTTGGGGTCAGCGGGTTTACACCAGCTGGTTCTCCTAAATCCGTTCTGGTAGAAGTTGCTAAAAATGCAGAGGAAGAACATGCAAAAGGCAATCCTTTTCAAATCAGTATTTTAAGTGGTGCATCAACAGGTGATTCCTGCGATGGAGTTTTAAGTCGTGCAAAAGCAATGCGTTATCGCGCTCCTTATACCACGAATAGTGATTTTCGTAAAGCGGTAAACAATGGTGAAATTGCATACAATGATATACATCTTTCGCAGATGGCGCAGGAGATCAGATTCGGATTTCTTGGGCATGTGGATTTGGCAATAATTGAAGCCTGCGATGTTACTGCCGATGGAAAGATTTATCTGACTGCCGCCGGCGGTATCAGCCCAACTATTTGCCAAAAGGCCGATACAATCATTATAGAATTAAACAGTGCCCATAGCAAGAACATGATAGGTATGCACGATGTATACCAGCCATTGGATCCGCCTTACCGTTGCGAAATCCCTATTTACAAACCAAATGATCGTATTGGTACTACTTATGTGCAGGTAGATCCGAAGAAAATAGCATGCATAGTTGAAACGAATAAGAAAGATGAGGCCCGCGACTTTACGGCGCCCGACCCTATAACTGATCAGATTGGCGTGAATGTGGCTAATTTCCTTGTTTCTGACATGAAGCGTGGAATCATACCATCTACTTTTCTTCCACTGCAATCGGGCGTGGGTAATATTGCCAATGCGGTATTAGGCGCTTTGGGCAGAGATAAAACAATTCCCGATTTCGAAATGTACACCGAAGTTATTCAGGATTCTGTTATCGACCTGATGAAAGTTGGGCGTATTAAATTTGGTAGTACCTGTTCTTTATCTGTTACCAATAACTGCTTGGATGAGATTTATGGTAATATTGATTTCTTCCGCGATAAGCTCGTGCTTCGTCCATCGGAGATTTCAAATAATCCGGAAGTTGTTCGCCGATTAGGAATTATTTCTATGAATACCGCGATAGAAGCTGATATCTATGGAAATATTAACTCAACCCACATTACCGGAACCAAAATGATGAATGGAATTGGCGGTTCGGGCGACTTTACCCGCAACGCTTATATCTCTATCTTCTCTTGTCCTTCTACTGCTAAAGGTGGTAAGATCAGTTCAATTGTTCCAATGGTTTCGCATCACGATCATAATGAACATTCTGTAAATGTGGTTATTACCGAACAGGGAGTTGCCGATCTTCGTGGTAAAAGTCCGGTTGAAAGAGCCCGTGCTATTATCGAAAATTGCGCTCATCCGGAATACAAAGAAATTCTTTGGGATTACGTAAAACTTGCCGGAAAAGGGCAAACACCTCATTGTGTGCAGGCTGCATTGGGTATGCATGCCGAATTGAATGCAACCGGGGATATGAGGAATATTGATTGGGCAAAATACAAATAATATTTTAAACGCAGAGTTACGCAGAGTTATGCGGAGTTTTTATTTTAGTTATAAAGCTAGCATAAAACTCCGCGTAACTTAGCGTAACTCTGCGTTTAATCATTCACAAATCACCTCGCAAATTTTATCTTGCAGCTTTCTTGCATCTGCCAATTTCATTACATTCTGTACCATCACCGCAAAAGCAATATCATTTCCATTGGCATCTTGGGTATACCCTGCCAGCGTACAAATACCGGTAAATGATCCTGTTTTGGCATGAACTTTGCCTCGGGTAGCAGGTTTTTCTTTCATTCTATTCTGTAGGGTACCATCAATTCCGGATATGGGAAGTGCTTTATACAGGTGCTGGAATATTTCGGTGCGGGAATACGCAAACTTAAGAAACTCTACCAATAACGCCGGTGATATATAATTGTAATTAGAGAGGCCGCACCCATCGGCTATCTTATAATCTTTTGGATTAAATCCTAATCTTTCAATTAATCGGTTAATAGCCTTTAGTCCATCATCGGCGCTAATTCTTTTACGCCCCTCGAATTGAGAGCCCAATCTGTATAATAAAGCTTCCGCGCTAAGATTATCGCTTTTCTTCATGGCTTGATCCAATACATTTTGTATCGAGCAGTTTAGTTTGGTAACAAGAACAGATGAAGGATCTTCAATAAATTCATTAAATTCATATATGCTGTCTACGCTTATTCCGTTACTACGGAGGCGATCCATGAAAGTGTGCATAAAGAAATCCTGCGAAGAGAAGAGATTGATTTCGCCAACCCTTTTAGCGTTTACATTTCCTTTCACAATAACATTATTTCCATTCTCTAACCAATTACGTGATACTACGAATTTACCGGCAGCAGGAGTTTTGCTTTCAGTTTCGTTGGTAAGCGTATAATAGCCGGATGCCGGCTCAATGTCAATAGACGCAGTATCTCCTTTTACGGTAGGGGTTGCTGTTACTTTTATCATTCCTTTGTGGAACATTAGCGGAGACATATAAGGTTGAAACGAAGAAGGTGTATCATCCCATGCCCAGCCAGCACCCCAATAAATGGAATCTTTCATGCTGACATCTCCGTAAACCTTCCCATAAATGGTAGTTATTGGTAGCGAAGTTACAGATTCTACCAGCATATCCATTTCGTAATCTCCGAATTCGGGATCGAAGCCGCCAACCACATATAAATCTCCAAACAAGGTATCTTGCCGGATTGCCCCGTTATACCACACAGCCGTTTGGAAAGGTTCAAGTCCGCTTCGTTGCTCAATAGCCGTTATACCCGTAAGCAGTTTCATGGTAGATGCCGGGCGGACAAGTTTGTCATCCCGGTAGGAGTAAAGCTGTTCTTTTCCGGTAAGATCATAAACCGAAACACCTACTTCTGCGCCAGAAGGTAAAAACTCTTCCACTACTTTATCTAAACGTTGTTGTAAAGCAGTTTGTCCCCATGAAGGGGACAAACCGATAAAAAGTAATATGTAAATCAACAAAGTTGCTTTTCTCATAATCCTTCTCTGAAAATTTCTCCTACAGTTGGGTGAGGGAAAACAATCTTCTTCCATTCTTCGGCTTTCATACCTAATTCTACTGCCATGGCGGCAATAGTTATGATTTCCGATGCAGGGTTACCATATACATGGGCGCCCAGTATTGTTTCGTCCTCACTGATTAATATTTTGCAAATGCCATTAACGCCTTCATTCTCGGCTACAAATCGGCCCGAATATGCCATTGGCAATTTAATTACTTTATAAGGTATCGAGTTTGCCTGTAAACCTTCTTCCGTTGCACCCACTCCTGCAATCTCCGGATTAGTATAAACAACACCCGGAATGGCCTTGTAGCTCATTTTATCTTCTTTCCCCAGAATGTTGTGTACTGCTACTTCAGCTTCGCGCACGGCAGTATGTGCTAACAAAGAGTGCCCGGTAAGATCACCACATATATATACACCCGGAACTGAAGTTTGCATGAATGAGTTTATTACAGGCATGCCCTGTTCCATATCCAGACCGAGATTCTCTATCCCGATTCCTTTTGTAACAGGCCTGCGACCTACGCTTAGAAGCAGTTTGGAAGATTGTACGTTTCCCTCTCCTTCTTCGTTAATATATGAAACTGTAAATTCATCATTTTCATACTCCATCGAAACTACCCGAGTGTTCACCAGGAATTTTATGCCGCGTTTAGCATAATCATTTCTTAACGCTGCAGAAAGTTCTTTATCCATGCCGCAAAGTATTTCGTCCAGCATTTCAATCACTGTAACTTTGCTTCCCAAACTGTTAAAGAAAGATGCAAATTCCATTCCTATTACTCCGCCGCCTACAATGGTGATAGATTCGGGGACTTCTTTATTGTCTAAAGCATCCCGGTGCGTCCAGTAGTTAACAGAATCAATTCCCTTAATAGGAGGAATAGCAGTTTCCGACCCTGTACAGATTAACAAATTATCGCATTGATATGTTTCTTCACCACAGCGAATAGTGTTCTTATCTACAATATAAGCTTCTCCCTGAACCATGGTAACGTTATGGGCAGTAAGTTTGGCCTTAACTCCCATTACCAGTTTTCGAACTACTTTAGTTTTACGTGCAATTATTTTAGGAAGGTCAAAGGAGACTTCGGGAACTGCTACCGCATATTTGGATGCGTTTTTGGCCGAATCGTATATCTTGGCCGAATATAACAATGTTTTGGTGGGTATGCACCCTTCATTAAGGCATACTCCGCCAAGGCTTTGTTTTTCGAACAATAGAGTAGTCAGTCCTGCTTTCCCTGCGGTTTCGGCAGCAGTATAACCGGCGGGTCCACCGCCAATTATGGCAACATCGAATTTCATAGATTTATGTATTTATAGGGTTATGTATTTCGTATCTTCTTTTATCCAGTAAATCAATAAAGTCTCTTTCGTTCATAGGCATAACAGATGTGTATTTATTGAGTTTGTATTGAATTAATATAAAGCTTGTATTGGTAAGTCTCCCAAAGTGAGACTGTCTTCTTTCCACACTATGAATATCTTTCAGACAAATCGCTTTGGTTTTGGCAAAACGCCCCAAGTATATTATTAGCCTGTTATCTGTTATGGTATAGGTTGTATGTATAAAACGTTCAATAAGAAAAACAACCAGTATCATGCATAGAACAGCCGGTATAATTGCTTTAATCCAAAGCATCCAGAAAGCCAGTAAACCAATTAGGATTAAATAAGCATATTGATACCAGCTAATCCGGGTGTGAAATGTACGGTTCATTACAATCAGTATATTATATACAAATGTATGCATTTTTATCAGTATGGCCGTGTTGTTTAATAATTATTGAACTTTTTAATTAAACCGGATGTTAGAAGAATAGGAATAGAAGGAGGTAAAGTAAGATATCGCTTCGCTAGGAGATAAAGTAAACATGGCTACGCGATGCCTCTTGAAGGAACGAAGTGACCAATATTAACTTTATAAATTTTCAAAGTATGTTTAAAGACAAGGTAGCTATAGTTACAGGTGGTGGGTCTGGTTTCGGCCGAGCCATGTCGGAGTTGTATGCCAAACATGGTACAAAAGTGGTGGTGTCAGACGTTTCGGAAGAAGGCGGACAGAAAACAGTTCAGGCAATTAAGGATGCCGGTGGTGATGCTTTTTTTGTTCGGGCAGATGTAAGTAATCCCAAGGATTGCGAAAATTTGGTGAACGAGGCAGTAAATAAGTACGGAAAATTGGATATTGCTTTCAATAATGCCGGTATCGGTGGCGAATCTAATCCGATAGGAGAGTATTCCATCGAATCATGGAATAAGGTTATTCAAATCAATCTTTCCGGAGTATTCTATGGAATGAGATATCAGATTCCTGCAATGCTAAAAAATGACGGTGGTGTTATTGTGAATATGTCATCCATCTTAGGGCTAGTTGGCTTTGGCGGTGCTGGCGCGTATGTCGCGGCTAAGCATGGGGTTATCGGTCTTACTAAAAATGTTGCCATTGAATATGGAAAGGAAAATATTCGCGCCAATGCTGTATGTCCCGGATTTGTTGAAACGCATATAACAGAGGCATTAACCCAAAACAAAGAGTGCTATGATTTCCTTGTTAAGAAACATCCAATGGGACGTTTAGGTAAGGTAGAAGAAATCGTGGATCTTGTTTTATGGTTAAGTAGTGACAGAGCATCTTTCTGTAACGGCAATTGGTATGCTGTGGATGGGGGGTATCTGGCGAAATAATCTTTTCCCTCCTCCATAGTCTTATATTACAAAAAAAGGATGCCCAAACGGGCATCCTTTTTTATCTAAGTCTAATACTATTAGAGTTTTGGACCGGCAGCAACCAAAGATTTACCAGCTTGGTTTCCAGTGAACTTAGAGAAGTTCTTGATGAAACGACCAGCAAGATCCTCAGCTTTTTCATTCCATTGAGCAGCGTCAGCATAAGTGTCGCGTGGGTCAAGGATAGCAGGATCAACACCTGGAAGAGTAGTTGGAACAACGAAATCGAAGTAAGGAATAGTTTTAGTTGGAGCCTTATCGATTGAACCGTCAAGGATAGCATCGATAATGCCACGAGTATCTTTAATAGAGATACGTTTGCCCGAACCGTTCCAACCGGTGTTTACTAAATAAGCCTTAGCACCTGATTTTTCCATCTTCTTCACTAATTCTTCAGCATATTTAGTTGGGTGCAATGAAAGGAATGCAGCGCCGAAACAAGCAGAGAATGTAGGGGTTGGTTCAGTAATACCACGTTCTGTACCGGCTAATTTAGCTGTAAATCCAGAAAGGAAGTAATATTTTGTTTGTTCTGAGTTCAGAATAGATACCGGAGGTAATACACCGAATGCGTCAGCAGAAAGGAAGATAACTTGTTTAGCATCCGGACCTTTAGAAACTGGCTTAACGATGTTTACAATGTGATCGATAGGATAAGAAACACGTGTGTTTTCAGTTACACTCTTATCGTTGAAGTCGATCTTACCATCAGCAGCAACAGTAACGTTTTCAAGAAGAGCATCGCGACGGATAGCGTTGTAGATATCCGGTTCGGCTTCTTTGCTAAGGTTGATAACCTTTGCATAGCAACCACCTTCGAAGTTGAATACACCGTGTTCATCCCAACCATGTTCGTCATCACCAATAAGAAGACGTTTTGGGTCGGTTGAAAGAGTAGTCTTACCTGTTCCTGAAAGGCCGAAGAAGATAGCTGTGTTTTCGCCATTCATGTCAGTGTTAGCAGAGCAGTGCATAGAAGCCATGCCTTGCAGTGGAAGCAGATAGTTCATGTAAGAGAACATACCTTTCTTCATTTCACCACCGTACCATGTGTTAAGGATAACCTGAATCTTTTCAGTAAGGTTAAACACTACAGCAGTCTCAGAGTTTAATCCAAGTTCTTTATAGTTTTCAACTTTAGATTTAGAAGCATTCATGATAACGAAATCAGGTTCTCCGAAGTTAGCAAGTTCTTCAGCTGTTGGGCGGATGAACATGTTAGTTACGAAGTGAGCCTGCCATGCAACTTCCATGATGAAACGAAGTTTCAGACGGCTGCTTTCGTTAGTGCCGCAGAAAGCGTCAACAACGAATAATCTTTTGCCGGAAAGTTGTTTTGTAGCAAGGTCTTTAACTGCTGCCCAGCATTTAGCATCAACTGGTTTGTTATCGTTTTTGTATTCGTCTGAAGTCCACCATACAGTATTCTTGCTGGTTTCGTCCATAACGAAGAATTTATCTTTAGGAGAACGGCCTGTATAAACACCTGTCATAACGTTTACGGCACCCAATTCTGTAACCTGACCTTTTTCGTAACCTTCCAAACCCGGTTTGGTTTCTTCAGCGAACAAAGTGTCGAATGACGGATTGTGCACAATCTCAGTCACGCCGGTAATACCGTACTTGCTTAAATCTAAATTTGCCATTTTGTTTTTAATTAAATTGAGTTGATATAATATTCATTCTAATAATTATCAGATCCATAAATAATCTGTCGAGAAAGTTGGCGGTAGTGCTTACATAACTACCCCTAATAAACCGGATACAAAAGTACTACTTTATGTGAGAATTTGTTCCTTCATTGGGGAATTTTTCCTTAATTGAAGATGTTTTAAATTTAGATAACAATATCTGCAATCTGAATGTTGCAGAATGAAAAATTTTCGTTTTACCTTTGCACGGAATTTAAGAAGCAAGAAGTTAAAAGCAAGAAGTATGCATCATTATTCTTACTCCTTACTCCTAAAAATAAAAACTTAATGATGAAAGTTATAAATCTTAGTGAAACCGATTCGGTTCTTAATCAATATATTGCAGAAATACGGGATGTGAATATTCAACACGATAGGTTGAGATTCAGGAAAAATATAGAGCGGATAGGTGAAATAATGGCTTACGAAATGAGTAAGTCTTTCGATTACGCTCGAAAAGATGTTCAAACTCCTCTCGGCATCGCCCCGATTAATTTATCAACAAATTCGTTGGTTATAAGTACCATATTGCGGGCCGGTATACCTTTTCACCAAGGTTTCCTTAGTTATTTCGATTATGCGGAGAATGCTTTTGTGTCTGCCTACCGAAAGTATAAAGATACGCTCAAATTCGATATTCATATTGAGTATATCGCATCTCCACGTATTGATAATAAAACGTTGATTATTACCGATCCGATGCTTGCTACAGGTGGTTCAATGGAGCTGACTTATCAGGCGATGTTAACAAAAGGGCATCCGGCAGAGATTCATGTTGCATCGGTTATTGCAAGTCAACAGGCTATTGATCATATTGTTAGCAGATTACCTGCGGATAAAACCACTGTTTGGTGCGCGGCTATCGATCCGGCTATTGATGAGCATTCTTATATAGTGCCCGGGTTGGGTGATGCTGGGGATTTGGCGTACGGAGAGAAGGAATAAGGGATGGACGAAGGACGGGCGATAGTAAAATACAGAAATCAATTTTTAAAAGAAAATATCTGATATGTTCTTTTGTATCTTACCAATCAGCTCTTCTACATCCATTGACAAAACTAAGGCTCCTTTTCCATACAGTTCCTGTATTCCCACTTCGCTTTCATCCGTTTCAATGAACATTCTATCAAAAGGAGTATATTTTAACGCCTCTTCATTATACCTTTCCCCGAAAGATAAATAGAATCCATGATCGAGTAATTGAGCTGCAAGTTCTTTCTTTCCCCGAAATCCATGAATGATCCATGCTACATCGGAATTAATTTCTTTTTTGTGGCGAATAATATCATTATAAGCCTTAACGCAATGTATGATAAGTGGTTTGTTTAACCGGGATGCGATTTCTGTTTGCTTGATAAATGCCCTTTCCTGAATCTCCATGCTTGCAGAGGTCAGTTTATCAAGGCCCGCCTCTCCAATGGCTAAAACCTGAGGTGACGATACCTGTTCTTCAAATTTTTCCCAGTCTTCACTGTTGTACTCCGAAAGATACCAGGGATGATATCCTATAGAACAGTATCCTTTAAAATCCGAAGCGAAATCCCCGGGCATAAGATTTAGAATTGCTTCAAAAGGATTTTTATAAACATGATGGGTATGTATATCCAGGATTTTCATATTCAAGGAACCGGATCGTATCCGGAGCCACCCCAGGGATGGCATCTTAGAATGCGTTTTACTGTGAGATAAAATCCTTTGAAGGGGCCATGCTTCTTTATGGCTTCAATCGCATATTGAGAGCATGTTGGGGTATAGCGACAAGACGGGCCGATCATTGGGGATATAAATGACCGATAGAAATAAATCGGCAGTAATAATATGTACGATACTATTTTCTTCATTCCAATTTTTCGCCAATTCGAGCAAGAGCAATCTTTATCTTTTCTTCAATCTCCGAAGACGAAAATTCTTCACTAGATACATATATGAATGCTATTGCGGCACTATATTCGTGTTTTTCAAGAACATCGAAAAGGATATATTTGTTTTTCCGGTAAGCTTCGCGAATTTGTCGTTTAATTCGGTTTCGCTTTACAGCTCTCTTAAATCTTTTTTTAGGAACACTGATTAAAATAGAAGCCGGGGCATTTTCGTTTTTCTCTATGGTAATAGACACAACTCTTAAAGGGTAGATCGAGAATGATCTTGATCCACCTGCAAACATCTTATCAATCAATTTTTTACTGCTGAGGCGTTCGCTTTTATGGAGAGTGTATTTCATGTGTGGGGGTAAAGTGGAGAAGTGAGGTATAGATAGGTAAAGTGGAAGAAAGGTAAAGTCAGGTAGTTTGTATGGTCTACCTCACTTTACCTCACTTTGCCTTTCTTTATCCAACTTCTATACTTATTTGTTGTTTTCTTTGATAAATATTTCCAACGCTGCCGTCATTGAATGGGCATTTACTGTTGGAGCTTCGAGATCTAACCGAAGACCGGCATCACGTACAGCTTGAGCGGTAGTCGATCCGAAAGTTCCGATTTTGATTTCTTTCTGGTCAAAGTTCGGGAAGTTTTTCTGTAAAGAAGAAACTCCTGCCGGACTGAAGAATAAAAGCATATCATAATCAAATTCTTCGTCAGCGGCAAAGTCATTGCTAACTGTACGATACATAACAGCTTCAGTGTGTTTAACCTTAAGTTTGTCGAGCATGTTCTTTATATCCTCTGTGTGTACATCAGACATCGGAGTGAGAAAGCTTTCACCGTTATGTTTGGTGATAAAAGGAATAAGATCCTCTATTTTGCCACTCGAACCAAAGAATATTTTACGTTTCCTGTACTGCACATATTTTTGAATATAGAGTGCTACAGCTTCGGTTACACAGAAATACTTCATGGTCTCGGGTATGGTAACTCTTAACTCCGAGCATAAATTAAAGAAATGATCGATTGCATGTCGTGATGTAAAAATAATAGCAGTGAATTCAGGTATCGACACTTTTTGTTGTCTGAATTCTTTTGCGGAGACGCCTTCAACTTTGATGAATGGGCGGAAATTTATTTTAACACCATACTTCTCCGCAATGTCGTAGTAAGGAGATTTCTCGGTTGCCGGTTTGGGCTGAGAAACAAGTACTTTTTTAATCTTCAACGTCCTAAAATTTAATAAGCAACAAACTATTGATATTCACCAATACCCTGTAGTAAATAAAACAGGGTACAATTTCAAGGGCACAAAAGTACAAAATTAAAAGGGAAAGGCCATAAATATTATTGAAAAAAAACTTTAA
>DAIMFE010000026.1:0-32784 GCA_036724805.1 Bacteroides sp. | reverse complement strand
CTTAATTTGTTTTTAAAGTTTTCTCTCTATCTTTGCCGCTCGAAAACTCAAACTAAAAAAAAAGTTTATTTATAAAATGAGCAACAGAGCTATAGGCCGGTATGATGATTGATAAAGGAAAAGAGACAATTCTGAAGGAAGATTTGAAGGAAAGAATAATTCTGACATCTTTAAAGGAATTCCGTCACAGTGGAATAAAAAGTATAACTATGGATGATATCGCAGCTTTGCTTAAGATATCTAAAAGAACGTTGTACGAAATATTTCAGGATAAGGAAACCCTTTTAAAGGAATGTATTCTCTACCATCAAAGGTATGTTCAAAAAGCTTTAACTCAATTAATTAGCGAATCATCTAATGTTCTCGAAGTTATTCTTAAATGTTATCAGGGTAGTGTTGAAATGTACAATAGGGTAGATACACGCTTCTTTGAAGACATAAAAAAATACCCGAAGGTGCATGAGATGATTAGAATGAACAGAGAAAAAGATAACAAAATCGTTATTGAGTTTATGAGGAAAGGGGTTGAACAAGGATTATTTAGAAAAGACATCCGATTTGAAATAGTTCATTTCCTTTTGCGCGAACAGATGGAACTGCTTTCGGCGAAAGCATTAACCGAGTTCACTTTCCTGGAAGTATACGAATCTATCGTGTTTACTTCTTTAAGAGGCATCTCAACCGAAAAAGGGATTCATGAATTAGATGAATTTTTGGGAAAGTTTCGGGCTAAACAGTTAAATAATACAACAACATTTAAAGAATAGAGACGCGAGAAAAAACTTTAGGTATGAAAAAGATTAGTAAAAAGAGTGTTTTGGCACTGCTTGTTGTTTTCTTACTAGGTATAAACAACGCAAAAGCACAGGAAGCTAAGGAAACATTGAGTCTCTCCCTTGATCAGGCATTAAAGATTGCTTTGAGTGAAAACCCAACAGTAATAGTGGCAGGTCAAGAGATTGAGAAGAAAAGGTATGCCAAGAAAGAGGTAGTAGCACAATTGTTTCCACAAATATCAGCTTCGGCAGGGTATACCCGTACATTGAAAAAGCAGGTTATGTATATGGGTGGTGGTAGCGGCGGCGGTGGCTTTGCCGATCAAATAATGGGTCCGATTCAGGCATTGATCAACCCGTTGTATAGAGAACATCCGGGGCTTGCGCCCGATGAGTATAAACCTGCTGATACCGGTGGGGATGGGGGTATTGAAGTAGGGTTGGACAATAACTGGAATGCCGGTTTTAATCTGTCGTTACCTATTTTTGCTCCAACGTTATATAAATCAATTTCGTTAACATCTTTAGATGTAGAATTGGCGATAGAACAGTCGAGAGCGTCTAAGCAAGATCTTATAAATCAGGTATCCAAAGCATATTATCAACTATTGCTTGCACAAGATTCTTATGAAGTTTTGCAGCAAAGTTATAAACAGGCGGAAGATAATTTCAATATAGTGAATAATTCTTTTCAGCAAGGATTGGTATCCGAATATGATAAAATACGCGCGGAAGTGCAGGTACGTAATCTTAATCCAAGCTTATTGCAGGCTAAGAACGCGGTTCAGTTAACCAAACTTCAATTAAAAGTATTAATTGGTATGGATAGCGATCAGGGTCTTGAAATTTTAGGAAGATTATCTGATTACGAAGATAAAATGTATGTAGATTACATGAAGGTTGACACAGCCTTATTGGTTAATAATACCTCTTTGCGGCAATTGGATTTGCAAAGCGAAATGTTGCGCAAAACCTACGAAATTGATAAAGCCGCCTATCTCCCTACTGTCTCTTTATCCGGAGTGTTGCAGTGGACAGCAATGAACGAGGATTTTAAAATCAGAGATTATAAATTTAATCCCTATAGTACGGTTGGTTTAACTGTTTCTATTCCGTTATTTACCGGTGGTGCGAGGTCCAGCAAAGTGAAGCAAACAAGGATACAGATGCAACAGCTAGACTGGAACAGGATTAATTTGCAGCGTAACCTGAATATGCAGTTTGAAAGTTATATGAATAACATGCAGCAGTCTGTGGAACAGTTGGCCTCTAATAAGGAAAATGTAAATCAGGCATTGAAAGGACGCACTATCGCGCAGAAACGTTACGAAGTGGGTAAAGGCACTATCCTTGAACTTAACGACTCGGAACTTGCGTTAACACAATCGCAACTTACATACACTCAAGCCATATACGATTTCTTAGTGGCTAAAACAGATATGGATCTGGTGCTAGGTAAAGAAGGAGATATTATTGAAAATAAAAAATGAAAAAATACAAATATACGATGAAAAAAAGTTTCTATTTGATTGCTATATTGACAATCGCAATATTAGGATCATGCTCGGGCAACAAGAATGAATCTACCATTGAAAGGAAAGACGAGAAACCTGTAGTTAAGCTATCGAAAGTGTTTGCGCGTCCGGTAGAGCAGATTCAGGAATATACTGCAACCGTAGAGGCAGAAGTAAAGAATAACATTGCTCCCGCAACGCCGGTACGTATCCAAAGGATATTGGTTGAGGTGGGCGACCGGGTATCAAAAGGCCAACGCCTGGTTGAAATGGACAATAATAATCTGAAACAGTTAAAGCTACAACTGGAGAACCAGGAAATTGAGTTTAAACGTATCGACGAACTCTATAGTGTTGGCGGTGTGTCTAAATCGGAATGGGATGCAGCAAAGATGGCATTGGATGTAAGAAAAACATCGTATGAAAATTTAATGGAGAATACCGCTTTGGTTAGTCCGATTAATGGGGTAATAACCGCCCGTAATTATGATAATGGCGATATGTACGGTGGTGGAAATCCGGTACTTATTGTAGAGCAGATAACTCCGGTTAAAGTAATGATCAATGTATCCGAAACATATTTTACTAAAATAACAAAAGGAACAGATGTTTCCATAAAATTAGATGTTTATGGTGATCAGGAGTTTACCGGAAAAGTAAACCTGGTTTATCCTACCATAGATCCTACAACACGTACTTTCCCTGTTGAGATAAGGCTTGATAACAGAGATCAAAAAGTGCGCCCCGGCATGTTTGCCCGTGTAATCTTGAACTTCGGTACAATTGATCACGTAGTTGTTCCCGATCTTGCTATAATTAAGCAAGCCGGATCGGGCGACCGTTACGTATGGGTATACGACAATGGAAAAGTTTCTTATAACAAGGTTGAACTTGGCCGCCGTATGAATACCGAATATGAGCTTATTTCCGGTGTAAGCGATAATGCGCAGGTTGTTATCGCCGGTCAGGCTCGTTTACAAAATGGTGTGGAAGTAGAAGTAGGAAATTGAAAAAAAATAAAACATGAGTTTATACGAAGGAGCGGTTAAAAAACCGATTATGACCTCGCTGTGCTTTGCCGCAGTGGTCTTGTTTGGTCTTTTCTCTTTGACCAGGTTACCGGTAGACTTGCTGCCGGATATTGATACCAATACCATTATGGTAATGACGGCTTATCCGGGCGCTAGTGCTTCGGATATTGAAAACAATCTATCCCGTCCGTTAGAAAACGTTTTAAATACAGTAAGTAACCTCAAACATATATCTTCAAGATCATCGGAAAACTTATCTCTGGTTACTCTTGAATTTGAATATGGATATGATATCGATGTGCTTACGAATGACGTCAGGGATAAGTTGGATATGGTGAGTTCTTCATTACCTGATGATGCGGAAACCCCAATTATCTTCAAGTTTAGTACAGACATGATCCCTATCCTGTTGCTTTCGGTTCAGGCAGAAGAAAGTCAGGCGGCACTTTATAAAATACTGGATGATAATGTTGCGAACCCTTTGGCCAGAATACCCGGTGTTGGTACTGTATCCATTGCTGGAGCGCCGCAACGTGAGATTCAGGTGTATTGTGATCCAAACAAACTGGAAGCCTATAATCTTACCATCGAAACAATCAGTGCTGTTATCGGCGGAGAGAACAGGAATATTCCCGGAGGTAACTTCGATATCGGTAATGAAACATATGCATTGCGTGTAGAAGGTGAATTTAAAGATGCGCGTCAGCTCGAAAATATTATTGTTGGCAGTCGAGAAGGTAAGAATGTTTATTTGCGAGATGTAGCAAGAATAACTGATACGGTAGAAGAGCGTGCGCAGCAAGCTTATACTAACGGCAAACGGGGAGGTATGATTATTGTTCAGAAACAATCGGGTGCCAACTCTGTAAATATTGCTAATGAGGTAATGAGCAAATTGCCCGAATTGCAAGAGAACCTCCCTTCGGATGTAAAACTGGGAGTTATCATGAATACTTCTGATAATATCCTTAACACTATAAACAGTTTGGTTGAGACCATTGCGTATGCATTGCTGTTTGTAATTATCGTGGTATTCTTGTTCTTAGGCCGTTGGAGGGCAACTTTGATTATTTCAATCGTTATTCCGTTGTCTTTGATCGCTACATTTATATACCTGGCATTTACGGGGAATACCTTAAATATAATCTCCCTCTCATCACTTTCCATTGCCATTGGTATGGTTGTGGATGATGCCATTGTGGTGCTCGAAAACGTTACTACGCATATTGAGCGTGGATCCGAACCTAAACAGGCTGCGATTCATGGAACCAACGAGGTTGCTATTTCGGTAATAGCATCAACCCTTACTATGTTAGCGGTATTCTTCCCACTTACAATGATAACAGGTATGACCGGAGTACTCTTTAAACAGTTGGGTTGGATGATGTGTATTATCATGATCGTTTCTACAGTGGCTGCATTAACGCTAACACCAATGATGTGTTCGCAACTGTTGAGGCTGCAAAAGAGGCAATCGCGCGCATTCGAAATATTCTATACCCCTATTCAAAAGGCTTTGGATGGTTTGGATAAGTGGTATGCCAAGTTGCTGAATTGGGCAGTACACCATCGTAAAACCATGGTGGCCGGTTGTGCTATCTTCTTTACTTTAAGTGTATTCATGGCTGGTGGAATAAGTACCGAGTTCTTCCCAACGCAAGACAGCGCTCAAATAACAGCTAATCTGGAAATGCCCATCGGAACAAGAACAGAAGTTTCGCAAGCAGTTGCCCAAAAACTTACAGAAGAATGGATGGAGAAATATCCTGAAATACTTGTATGTAACTACCGTGTGGGGCAGGCGGATGCTGATAATATATTTGCTTCCATGCAAGATAACGGATCACATATTATTGCTGTAAATATTCGTCTTTTAGATCCGGGTGATCGTGAACGTACAATGACAGAAATTGGCGACCTGATGCGTGAAGACCTCAAAAACTATCCCGAATTTAGCAAAGCACAGCTTGTTGTAGGGGGTAGCAGCGGTATGGGAGGTCAAACTTCTGCCGATTTCGAAATATACGGATACAACATGGAGTTAACAGATAATGTGGCCCAACAATTAAAGACCGAACTATTCTCTATTAAGGGGGTAACCGAGGTAAATATTAGCCGTGGTGATTATCAGCCGGAATATCAGGTAGACTTTGATCGTGATAAACTTGCACTTCATGGGTTAAATCTTTCAACAGCCGGAACCTTTTTAAGGAACCGCGTAAATGGTGCCATAGCATCTAAGTATCGTGAAGATGGAGATGAGTATGATATTGTTGTTAGATATGCTCCGGAATTCCGTACAAGTATTGAAAGCCTGGAGAATATCCTGATATACAATAATCAAGGTAAGGCGCTTCGTGTTAAAGATCTTGGAACTGTTGTAGAACGTTTTACTCCGCCTACCATTGAGCGTAAAGACCGCGAACGTATTATTACTGTTTCTGCGGTTATTTCGGGAGCGGCACTGGGAGATGTTGTGGCGCAGGGTAAAGATCTTATTGATAAATTAGAACTGCCCGCGGGAATTAATGTGCAAGTAGCAGGAACATACGAGGATCAACAGGATTCATTTGCCGATCTTGGAACACTGGCATTGTTAATTGTTGCACTGGTGTTTATTGTAATGGCAGCTCAGTTCGAGTCATTAACCTATCCGTTTATCATTATGTTCTCCGTACCATTCTCAATAAGTGGAGTATTGATGGCTTTATTACTTACAGGTACAACCTTGAGCGTAATGAGTTTGTTAGGAGCCATTATGTTGATTGGTATTGTTGTGAAGAATGGTATCGTGTTAATCGACTATATCATCCTTTGTCGTGAGCGTGGCATGGCAGTAATCCACTCTGTGGTAACAGCAGGTAAGAGCCGTCTTCGTCCGGTATTAATGACTACTATGACTACCATTCTTGGTATGGTGCCTATGGCTGTAGGAACCGGACAAGGAGCAGAAATGTGGCGCCCCATGGGTGTTACCGTAATTGGTGGTTTAACCGTATCAACAATACTAACACTTGTACTGGTGCCTGTATTGTACTGTATGTTTGCAGGAACAGGTATTAAACGTAAGCGTAGATCTTTACGGAAGAAACGTGTGCTCGATGAATATTATGAAGAGAATAAGAGTAGAATGATTAAAAAGAAAAAATAATGAAATCAGTATTAATAGTATTTGACCAAGCCTATTACGAGCGGGTTATAGCTTTACTGGATCGTTTGAATTGTCGTGGCTTCACTTATCTGGAACAGGTACAAGGCAGAGGAACCCAAAAAGGAGAACCGCATTTTGGTAGTCATGCGTGGCCTTCAATGAATTCAGCAATAATATCTATAGTAGAAGATGCCAGGGTAGACCCATTGCTGGCCGAATTGCATGAAATGGATAAAAAAACAGAGCAATTAGGCTTAAGAGCATTTGTTTGGAACATTGAGAAAACAATATAAAAAGAGTTGTAATAAAAGTAAGAATAGAGGCTGTCTGTTAATTCAGGTTGCCTCTTTTTTTATTTAATGGGTACTAATGCCGCATGGTATAGGGGCGGGCCTTGTGTCTGCCCTTGAATAAACATACGATATAAGAGACCCTTCTAATGGGCATATTACGTTACGATAGCTTGGGCTTTTATTTTTTTTGTTTTTATAAGATTGTGTTTTATATAGGAATCATTACCTTTGTGTATGAACAACGGCAACCATAATCTTCGGATATGAGATATATATGTTTACTACTCCTCCTATTTCTTTCACTTTCTGCTAATAGTAAATGGCAATATTCAATCACAAATTACAGTAAGAAAGAATACCGGGCAGGAAACCAAAACTGGCAAATTACCCAACACCCCAATGGGTGGATGTACTTTGCTAATAATAAAGGGCTACTTGAATTTGATGGAGTTTATTGGAACTCGTATCTCTTTGACCATGCAAAAATGCGTTCCGTCCACATATATAATGATACAATTTATGCAGGCGGACTTGAGCAATTCGGATACTACTCTCCCGGTAATAAAGGTACTCTTGTCTATACAAATCTTTCGAGACTACTACCGCAAAACACCAAAGTAGGAGTTATATGGAATATCTATATTCAAAATGGAGGGGTGTATTTTGTATCCGATCATGCTGTTTATTTATGGTATGATAAGAAAATATCTATTGTAAAAAGCGGTTTAGACATAATATCTTCTGCAATGATAGATGATACCCTTCATATACTAACACCCGATGGGATTATGGAATTACGGGAGGGTAATTTTCACTTATTAGTGGGCGCGTCTCCATTGGGTAAAATAAAGATTGTTGAAATGCTTCCTTCCGGGCGGGGGATAATATTAGTTAGTAATACAGAGGGTATTTACTTTTATAATAACGGAGTAATCACTAAATACCAAGGAAGGGCAGCCGATTTTATTAGGAGTGAAAAACTTTTTTGTGCTGCAATTAAAGATTCCCAACTGGCATTAGGCAGCGTGCAGAACGGTATCCTGTTAATCCATCTGGATACTGACAGTTTTGAGCATATCTCTATCGAAAACGGATTACAAAATAAAACCGTATTGAAACTACTCTTTGACTCGGAAAGCAACCTCTGGGCAGCTCTCGACAATGGGGTAGACTGTATCCACCTTAATTCTCCTCTTCTTGCTTTATCAAAAAGTAAGGAGATAGGATCCGGGTATAGTGCTTCAATGAAAAGTGAGTATCTATATCTTGGCACTAATCAGGGATTGTATTGCGCGCATGTGGAAGGATTATCTAAGAAAAATGAATTAGATATTTCTTTGATTAAAGGAACAGAAGGCCAGGTATGGTCTCTGCGGAAGATAGGGGATGATTTGTTTTGTAATTCGCACAATGGTATATCCCTGCTTAACGGTGGGAAAGCGGAAAAGATATACAATGCAAGTGCCTGGAATCTTATGCGGGTAAATCCGGATAAACATCTATTGGTAGGTGGAGGTTATTCGGGGCTGTTTGTTCTTAAGGAAGAAAACGGAAAATGGAAATTCTCTCACATGATAAGTAACTTTGAACAATCGTGTAAAACAATGATTTCTGAGGATATGCAAAATGTTATATGGACGGCGAACAGCGAACAGGGCATTCACCGCCTCAAGCTATCGGAAGAGCTTACAGAGGTTGAAAGTATAAAAAACTATAATACCAAAGAGTTACCGGTAAAGGGAAACATATGTATATCAAAGATTGATAACGACCTTGTGTTTACTTCTATTTATGGTTTATTTCGATATAACACTATCCGAGACACGCTCGAAAGGTATCAGGAACTGGAAGACTTGCTTGATGGAAGAACGCATTACACCTATCTTAAGCAGGATGACAAAAGAAACATCTGGTATGTGGCAAATGGTACGCTAAAACTAATACGTTATAACCCCAAAGAAAAAAGTTATGAACGCAATATATACGAATCTTATCTTACCAACTCACTTATAGAGGAGTTTGAGGATATTTATTTCCACTCAAACCATCAACTCCTTGTTGGAACAGAAGATGGCTTCTCTCTTATTAATACAGATTATCCTCAACAACGGAAAACACCTGTTAATCTTACCATCAGAAGAATATATAATACTACATGGCAGGATTCATTAATGTATGAGCAAGGCTTTGTAGAGAATCACTCTAAAATTGAACTCCCGTATTCGCATAACTCATTACGGATAGAATACGCGGCTACTTCCTATGATCCTTTGCAGGATATAACATATGCGTGGAGGCTTATTGATGGTCGGAGTGCTGAATGGAGTGAATATTCACATCAAACCTACCGTGATTTTATCCATTTGCATGAGGGGAATTATATCTTTGAAGTAAAAGCTGTAACCAATAGCGATGCGGAACCTGTAGTAACTTCTTTTAGTTTCAAAATATCTCCACCATGGTACAGGAGCATACCGGCTTATATTATATATACCCTGCTTTTTGCTTTATTGATATATGCTGTATGGCACCGCCTCCAACAAAGTCGTAAATATCTCATCTTAAAACAGCAAAAGGAAGTGCTTCGCAAAGAATTGGAGTTTAAACAGAAAAATGAATTAAAAGACAGAAAGATAGATAGTTTAAGGGAAGAGAATCTGAAAGCGGAATTGAAACATAAAACCGCGGAACTCATAAATTCTACACTTAACCTTACCCGTAAGAATGAAATACTTCTGGAAATAAAAAAAGAAGCAATCAATATGGGGAGTGTGATAAAGGAAGGGAATCTGGTTGATATAAAAAGAAAAAACTTAAGACTGATCAATAAGATAGATACCAATATTGAACAGGATAAAACGATCAATGACTTTCAAACAAATTTCGATGCTTTACATCATGGTTTCTTCAGTGCTTTGGAGAAACGATTTCCGCACTTGAATAAGAAAGATAAAATGCTTTGTGCTTATATCCGTACAAACATGCTCTCAAAAGAAATCGCACCTTTGCTGAATCTGTCGGTAAGGGGGGTAGAGATAACTAGGTACAGGTTACGGAAGAAATTGAATCTGAACGAAAAGGATAATTTGTATGAGTTTTTGCAAAAGATAACTGCGGAATGATTTAATAACAATTTAATGCCGCATGGCGTAGGGGCGGGCTGTCCCTACACCATGCGGCATCGTAACCCATTCGCGTTTCGATTTATTCTGCTTGCAATCCTTTCCTAAGCAAAGCCTCCAGATAATAATAATCAGCATAAGAAATCGGAACATCTATTTCATCGCCCGAAGGATGATTGCCTGTTGAATGAAGCAACAAGAAACCTTGGTGGGTTCCAACTTCCGCTCTGTAACCATCAAACAGATTTTGAAGAATACAATCAGCCTTTTCCTTATACTTACTACCGCCAAGGGGTAATGCTTGCGATAACTCATAAAGTCCTGATGCCATAATAGATGCCGCTGAAGCATCGCGAGGCGCATCGGGTATAGCAGGGTCTGACATATCCCAGTATGGAATCATATCTGCGGGAAGGAGCGGATGATTTAACATCATATCTGCAATATTCTGTGCCAATGCCAGATATTTGAAATCATTTGTAAACCGATGACACATGGTGAAGCCGTATAGCGCCCAAGCCTGTCCTCTGGACCATACAGATTCATGGCTATATCCCTGTAGGGTTTCTTTCGAAATAACCCCACCCGTAATCGTATCATAGTTAACAACATGGTACGACGAATAATCCGGGCGGAAGTGATTCTCAAGTGTGCGGTCGGCATGGCTGACGGCCATTTTATGGTAAATAGAATCTCCTGTTACTTGGGTTGCCCAGAACAAAAGTTCCAGGTTCATCATGTTATCAATGATAACAGGAAATTGCCATCTTTGTTTGTTAAAATCCCATGAACGGGTGCATCCCACAACCGGATTGAAGCGTGTACTTAATGTTTTGGCAGCTTGCAAAGCAACTTCTTTGTAACGTTCTTCGCCTGTTAATTGATAAGCTTTACCGAACGGACAGTACACCATAAATCCCAGATCATGACTTCCACCATTGAATTTAGCATCTTCAATAGACCATGAGAATCTATCTGCTGCCTGTTTCCATTTGTCTTCGCGGGTATATTCATACATAAACCACAAATTGGCAGGAAAAAAGCCACAACACCAATCATGAGAGGATACCAATCTTAGCGAACCGTCTTTCTCTTCGGTTCGTGGAATCAGTCTGGGAAATCCCCACAGCTTACCCGGATTAGCAGCAATTGTTGAATCCGCACAGGAAAGCGCGTAACTCAGTTGTGCCGCCGAAAAGTTAAAACTATCCTTAACTAAGTCTTTTTCAGGGCTTTTACAGGAATACAATCCTGTAAAAGCCCAAATACCCATAACAACTAAAATTTTCTTCATTGCTTATCTGTATTAAAATTTTGGAGCTTCATTCGCTGCAATCGGCCATCCCGGGTTTTGATATATGGGTGAAGTAGAAACCGTTTCTCCATCCTGAGATGAAATAAGGAAATGCTTCTCTGCGATTGGAGTAAGATAATGAGGTTCAATAAATTTCAATCCGTTATACAGCAAGTTGGTTGTTGCTACCTGAAACGGACGGAAATAACTACTATTTGTAGGAGAAGAAACCGTATTCGATTTATCATCTACGTCATAGATAAGTTTAGCCGGATCATATAAGTCCTTAACCGGCCCCCATAACTTTATACCTTCCAGCTGAAAACCATCCAACTGATCCATAGCTCTCCAACGGATAAGGTCATCGTAACGGTATCCTTCGCCAATAAACTCGCAGCGGCGTTCGCGACGGATGTTATACAGGGTTGCATCTATTAATTGTCCGTGCGAGTAGGCTCCCCAGTCATTCAGTGCCTCTTTTGACATATCGGTAGCTGCAATTGTTTTATTATAATCAGTATCTACTCCGGCTCTACTGCGGATAGCTTTCCAGTAAACATCCGCTTTACCGTCGATACGCCCCGTCTTTTCGTAGTATGCTTCTATATAAGTGAGGTATGCTTCGGCGGCGCGAATAAGGATGGCTGCCGTTTCATCTTTATTTAGAACCTGATTATTAAGGTCGTGAGAAAATCCTTTGCCCAACAAATAACCCGTAGCAGTTGAATATTTAACGTCATCCGAGTATATCATAGGTGCCGCGTCAAAGTGCTCCACGCTCGATGTGTTTATAAAAGTTTTCACTTCTCCGGGTGCTTTCATAAACAAACGCCACCGCCAGTCGCGGTTTTTCTTAGTATCTGCAATATAATCATCACCAAAGTAACCGCTGTTTTCGGCATATGGCGGAAGTCCGTTTTGCATCAGAAATACCTGTTCCATCTGGTGCGTATATCCACGGGCATATCCATAATAAATATGGTGATTATAGTCTGTGCCGATGTTCAAAGAAGCATCGTAAGGGCGGAAAAACAATACTTCGGCAAAAGATTGCGGATTCTTTACTGCAAACATATTGTAATAATCATTAGCAGGATCGGATGCCGACTCTTGAATTACCTGAGCATTAGCCACCAGCGGAACAGCATCGGCCACTTCTTCGGATGCTTTCAAAGCCTCATCGAGGAAATAATTAATTTCGTTTTCGATAGAGCCGCTCGGGTATTGATAAGATGCATTATACTCTTTGTCTTTTCCCGGCCATCCCGGACCATTGGGCACAAGCGGCGTTCCGGCATGGTATTTTAACCATGTGGCTTCGAATAAAGCAACACGGGCTTTCAATACCAGAGCCGCATTGCGGGTGATACGTGCTTTGCCGCCACTTGGGTTATTTGTAAGCAGGTTAATTGCCTCATCCAGATCTTCTAAGATGAAACGCGCCACTTCGTTTCTGGGTTGGCGCTTGGATGCTTCTACCAACTCTTCCTGTTTATCCGGAAGTGTTTTTTTGATAATCGGAAAATCACCTAATTTCTTTAACCGGAAGAAATACTGGTAAGCGCGAAGAAAATATCCTTCGCCCACATAGTGTTTAATGTTCGTTAGGTTTCCTTTTATCTCTCCGGCTTCAAAGCGTGGAACTACCGTTTCAAGATAATAATTAATTTCGTTTATACGGTAAAAGTACCAGTCGCCATCAGCAGCCGGAGTTCTCCATTGACCCGGTACAAAACGGGTGTTTACCGATTTGGTAGTTGCATTATCGGTAGGTAGATCATTACCATAATGGCCATTGAGGGTTGGAAAATTCTCTTGATAATACCTTATTGTGTAAGTTGCTAGTTGAGATTCCTCAACCAGGTATAATTCGGGTGATACTTCGGACGGTGGGGTAATATCCAGTAAGTCGTTACAAGCAGTTAATCCTAGAAGGGAAACAGCTAAAAGCATCCCTTTGAATGTTGTTATATATTGTTTCTTTTTCATTTTAGTGTGGATTTAGAAGTTTACACTTAAACCAAATGAATATGTTCTGGCCAAGGGATACACAGTACCGTTTGCCTGAGCATTATCTTGTTTACCTACTCCCGGTGTTTCAGGATCCATTGTTTTACTCAGTTTAGTGAAAGTAAGCAGGTTTTCGCCCGAAACAAAAACGCGCAGGTTCTGAAGCATCAGTTTGTTGGCAATTGCTTTAGGGAATGTATATCCGATTTGCAGGTTTTTTAAACGCATATACGAAGCATCTTGCAAGTAGCGTGTTTGCACCTTATTATTCTTTGTGTTGAATACCGGACGTGGGTAGTAAGAATTGATGTTAGCTCCGAGTGGATGACCCTCGGGGCGGAAGTGATCCATATGTTCCTTCAATGATGTAGACCACCATTCACCGTCTGTTACTCCCCAGAAAGTCATATTGGTATCACCTGCCCAATAATCACGTTTCAATACTCCCTGCCAGAACATTTGTACATCAATGCCTTTCCATGAAGCATCCAGGTTAATTCCGGTTAAATACCGCGGCGTATCATTACCGATTTTCTTCATATCGCCCATATCGTTCAACGTGCGGCTTCCATTGTTAATCTTACCATCGCCATTTAAGTCGGCATACATAATATCTCCGGCTTGCCATTGGTTACCCAAGGCATCCTGTCCACCTTCGGGCAATGATTCCAGATGCGTTTTCATCTCTTCATCCGTTTTTGCAATACCAATGGTAGTATATCCATAGATATTCCCTATCAGTTCACCTTCAATGTATTTATCAATTGATTTAGTAGGATTACCATAGCGTAAAATTTTAGTTTGCGCATCGGCAATACTCAAACGTACACCATATTTAAAGCCACCGATCTGATCTCTCCAGCCCACTTGCAGTTCCCAACCAAAAGTTTTCAGGTCGGTATTATTTGTGTCGGGAGCATCTGTACCCAAGATAGCAGGTAAGTCGAGCGCCTTTCCCATCATATCTTCCGTTTTACGGTTGAAGTAATCGAATGATCCGGTTAATCGGTTATTAAAGGCGCCAAAGTCGAAGCCAACATTAAGTGTTTTAATCTTTTCCCACGTGAGTGTTGTAGTAATTAATCTGGGAAACTCGGCAGTGTTGGGTTTCGATCCGTTTAATGGCCAGTTAGCGCCAGATGCTGTAACTCTCAGCACGCGGTAAGTAGGATAAAGTCCCCATGTATTTTGGTTAGCCAAGGCACCGTATGATCCTCTCACTTTAAAGGTTGAAACATAATTTTCCAACGGTTTCCAGAAATTTTCTCTAGCCACATTCCATCCTATTGATACTGAAGGCGTAAGTATCCAACGATCATCTCTGCGAAAACGCGATGAACCATCGTAACGCAGGTTACCCTCTATCAGGTAACGACCATCGTAATCGTAATTAACACGGCCAAAAAAACCAACGTTAGCCCATTCGTTCATAGCCCCTCTTATTCCATAGTTAGTGCTACTTGTAGTCAAATCTAATACAGGCAAATCTGTTGAGATCATATCCGACCGTTGCGCATTTACATTACGGTACTTCTGTATTTCTGTTTGCATACCTGCTGTTGCAGCTATACTGTGTTTGTCTAAACTTATATGGTAATTAGTATAAACATTAGGGTTGATGAAAGTGCTTTTATATGCCTCTTCCGATACGGTATTCTGGCTTGGGCCGGTCATCGTTGCCGCATAAGTTTTATCGGGATCATTGGCATAGTGCGAATAAATAATTTTGTTATCCCAATGTGTCCAGTTATTATCGGTTTTAAGATTAAATTCACCAATGATATTCCAATCTTTTATTGGAGTTACGGTAACTCTTATCTGTTGCGATAAACCGTCTTTTTGTTCTTTGTGGCGCCCACCATTTTGCAGCGCTTCAATGTAGTTGATGTCCGACATATAGAATCCGTTAGGGTCGTAAATAGGACGCACGGGGCGGCAACGTCTTAATACATTATTATAGAACGCGCTATGAAGCATGCTCGGGCGGTCGTAATCCGTACGGACGTAACGAGAAGAATAGTCTATTTTTACAAAATCCGTTAGCTGTGCCGATATTTTAGCGCTCAGGTTGTAGCGTTGAAAATCATCTGTTCCATACCGGATAAATCCATCCTGTGCTAAATAGTTGGCAGAAAGATAATAAGTGTATTTATTGGTTCCACCGCTAATGCTGGCATTGTGTTCCTGCGAGTTAGACCAATCTTTAAAATATTCACGCAACCAATCCACATTTCCCCAGGTAAAGTCGTAATTCCATTTTCCATCGCCTTGTGGCTCGGCCACATCCCAAGGTTCGAGTTTACCATCGTAGTAATCTTTCACTTTTTGCTTGTATTCTTCCGAGTAGTAATGAGTGTTGTTCTTATTGAACATTGCATCATCGTAGAAGTTAACATATTCCCACGAATTCATCATTTTGGGCAAACGCACAGGCGTATTGAAACGAAAACTATTGTTATAATTAATAACAGGACGTCCTTCTTTTCCCGATTTTGTTGTTATCAATACCACTCCAAAAGGTGCGCGCGAACCGTAAATAGAGGATGCGGCCGCGTCTTTTAGTACAGAGATATTCTCTATATCCTGTGGGTTGATGGTATTTATATCACCCTCCATCCCATCGATTAGAATGAGAGGATCACCGCTGGATGTATCACTGATTGTTCCGATGCCACGAATACTGATTGATTTACTTCCATTGAGCTCGCCCCCGTTTCCTGAGTTGCCAATGGTAAGGCCGGGGATTACTCCCTGTAAAGCCTGAGCGGCACTCGATACAGGCCTTGCTTCAATATCCTTAGCAGTAGCTGTGGCAACAGACCCGGTAAGATTTACTTTTTTCTGTACCCCGAAACCAACAACAACTACTTCATCAAGCGTTTGGGTGTCTTCCTGCAACAGGATATTCATGTTGGCAGTTGCTTTCATCTCTACCGGATTATAGCCGATGTAACTAACCACTAAAGTGGCGCCTTCGTTTACTTTAAGAGTGAAATACCCATCGAGATCAGTAATCGTTCCGTTGGTTGTTCCTTTCTCAAGAATATTTACTCCGGGCAAGGGTTCATTAGTAGTATCTAACACCTGTCCTCTAACATCCATGTTTTGCGCTGCTGCATAGCTAAAGCCTAGAAGCGAAAAAAAGCAAAACATGAATAATTGCCTGCGCAATTGATTCGTAATAAGTCTCCTTTTCATAAAAATTTAATTGAAGTTTCACTAATAATAGTTTCTCAGACTTGCAATAAAGTCGTTACACAAAAGTAGCGTACGAAAAGAAGGCAATGAAAAAATCTATGCCATCAAAACCTCAACAGGCAGAGGAAATCAATACATCAAAAACTTCTCAAGATATTTTTAAGTTGCTGTATAATAGTTTGTTAATCCAAAAATATAGATTAGAATAATGTACCCAACCAAATGCACGTAGCATTTCTCTCAATTGCACGTTGCTAATTGGAAAAAGCACGTTGCATTTGGGTAAACAGTACGTTGCATTTAGGCAAACAGCACGTTGCAATTTGTGGGATTATAACACCACTTTTTATATTTTTACACGATAATAGAATTTTATCATGTATATTTGCTGTCGCATTTACTCTTTCAGTTAATTTACGATGAAGAATTCTTTAAAATATTCCCTGTATCTTACCTGGTCAGTGCTAATTATTTTGCTATTAATGCATGAACTTCCCGGCTTTAGCATTGGTGGATATACTTTTCGTGAAGTCGATTTGCTAAGTGATATCAGAAAAACTTCATTAACCGAAGATACAGACAGCATTTTAATTTTACCGCCGATAGAGAAACCGGCCTTTGCAGATACTTGCCGTACCGGTATGACGTGTATTGTTGATTACAGTGATTCAACAATGCGAGGAATGAAACCTTTCTACGATGCATTAAACCGGTTGCAGGATAAAAACCGACTGGTTAAGATTGCTGTATTCGGAGATTCTTTTATAGAAGCCGATATATTAACCGCGGATTTGCGCGCGATGCTTCAACAAAAATATGGCGGCTGCGGAGTTGGTTATGTAGATGTCACATCATCGGTTTACGGCTTTCGCCCCACTGTAAAACATTCTTTTAGCGGATGGGAAAGTCATGCGGCAACAGATAGTATGTATTTTAACCGTTCGAAACAAGGTATTTCTTTGCGCTATTTTATTCCATCGGCCGGCTCATTTGTTGAATACAGAGGCCAATCAAAATATGCTTCTTTATTAGATACGTTTAATATTTCTACCATTTATTTTAAGAACAATGGCAATCTTAACCTTTCAGCACAAATAAATAAAGGTCAGAATGAAACAAAGAATTTCACTGCTTCCCCCGATTTGCAACAAATGCAGGTAAAAGGAAATATAGGTTCTGTGAGATGGAGAGTTAACAGTGTGGAGTCTGCCGTTTTTTACGGAACCGCTCTTGATGGAACTTCAGGAATAGCAGTAGATAATTTTTCACTGCGCTCCAGTACAGGAATCACATTACAATATATACCGCGTAAAACGTTAGAAGATTTCAATCGTTTACGCCCTTACGACCTCATTATTTTGCAATACGGATTAAATGTGGCAACAAGAACGGGTAAGAATTATGATAATTATCAAAAAGCACTGCTTAAAACAATTAATTATATAAAAGAATGTTTCCCGCAAGCCGGAATTTTGTTGCTTAGCGTGGGCGATCGTGATTATCGGGCAAGCGATGGTGAAATGCATACCATGCCGGGTGTAAAGAATCTTATAGCTTATCAGGAACACATAGCTGCAGAAAGCAAAATAGCTTTCTGGAATATGTATGAAGCAATGGGCGGCGATGGAAGTATGGCGAAGTTTGCACACGCAAAGCCACCCAAAGCAAACCTGGATTATACACATATAAACTTTAAAGGCGGTGAGGAACTGGCAAAATTATTATATGAAACGCTGATTTACGGGAAAGAACACTATGACAAAAGATGTGCGTACGAAAATGAATAGGATGATTTGTTTGTTGTGTATAAGTTTATTTGTGTCAAATTTATATTCTCAAGATGAAATATCGGCCATTCCAAAGTTGGATATGCCTGCGGGTAACTTAAAACAGCTCAGAGAATTTGTTGCTTTAGATACTATTGGTGTACATATTTCTTTGCCGGATTGCTTCCATGAACTTACAGCTAATATAATTGAAGATGAAAATGGAGTATTAACGCCTGTTTTGGAAAAGCTAAGGTTATCAAGATGGGGAGCAATACCCGACTCGTTACGCATATTGCATATAGGCGATAGCCACATAAGAGGGAAAATATTGCCTGGTACGGCAGGAGATAAACTGATGGAGGCTTTTGGAAAAGTTAAATATATGGAAATGGGAGTAAACGGGGCAACTTGTATAACCTTTACTCACCCTCTTCGCATACAGGCAATAATTGATGCCCGGCCGGATTTACTTATTCTTTCTTTTGGAACGAACGAGAGCCATAATAGACGTTATAATTCTTATGCGCACTACAGGCAGATGGATGAATTAATAAGTCTGATAAAGAAAGACTTACCCGGAGTTCCTTTACTGTTTACAACGCCCCCGGGCTCCTACGAATCTTTTCGAAGCCGTAACCGTAGGCGCACATATTCCATCAACCCAAGAACAACCACAGCCGTAGATACCATTCGCCTTTATGCTCAAAACCATAAAATAGCAGTATGGGATATGTATAATATACTAGGTGGTTCTAAAAGAGCCTGTAAAAACTGGAACGAAGCCGGATTAATGCGGCCAGATCATGTACACTATATGCCTGATGCCTATAAATTGCAAGGAGAATTATTGTTTGAAGCGATTGTAAATGCCTATAATGCGTATGTCACTTTTTGAAGATATAGAAATAGAAAAACTTCTTCATATATTTCAATATGAAAAAGATGTGCCAATGTTATTTAACAGTGGCTTCTTCCTTTGGTTTTTTGCCGTATTTATACTTTTTTATTCCATCTTACATAAAAAGAATACTTTACGCATCATTTATGTAATACTGTTTTCTTATTATTTCTATTATAAAAGCAGTGGCGAATACTTTTATCTTCTGGCAATTGTAACCGTCAGCGATTTTCTTATTGCTCAGGCAATGTCGATTACGCAAAAGAAGATTCTTCGTAAACTGTTGGTTACCTTAAGTTTATGTGTAAATTTGGGTATTCTTTGCTACTTTAAATACACCAATTTTTTTGGTGAGATAATCGCCTCCATAAGTGGAGGTACCTTTTCGGCTTTCGATTTAATACTTCCGGTAGGGATCTCCTTCTTTACATTTCAGTCTTTAAGTTACACTATCGATGTTTATCGGAAACAAATTGAACCCCTCAGCAATATATTAGATTACGCTTTTTACGTTTCATTCTTTCCTCCTCTGGTTGCCGGACCTATTATCCGCGCCAAAGATTTTATTCCTCAAATCCGAAAACCATTGTATGTTTCTCAAGAAATGTTTGGTCGAGGTGTATTCCTTATTCTTTGCGGATTATTTAAAAAGGCGGTAATATCCGATTATATTGGCGTAAACTTTGTTGATCGTATATTTGCCAATCCAACACTTTATTCCGGCGTTGAGAATTTAATGGGGGTTTATGGTTATGCTTTACAAATCTATTGCGACTTTTCCGGTTACAGTGATATGGCAATCGGTGTAGCGTTACTGGTAGGTTTTCATGTAAATATAAATTTCGATTCTCCATATCAATCTGCTTCCATAACAGAGTTCTGGCGAAGATGGCATATCTCACTATCAAGTTGGTTGCGAGATTATTTATATATATCATTAGGTGGAAACAGGAAAGGAAAATTCAGGCAATATTTAAATCTCATTATAACCATGTTTTTGGGTGGTTTATGGCACGGTAGCTCATGGAACTTTGTACTCTGGGGAATGTTTCATGGAGTTGCATTGGCTCTACACAAGGCATGGATGAGTATAAGCGGGCGTGCCAAAGGTGAGATAAGCCATGGCTGGCGAAGATTTGGAGGCGTTATTGTTACTTTTCATTTTGTGTGTTTTTGCTGGATATTCTTCCGTAACATCCATTTCAGCGATTCCATGGATATGCTGAAGCAGATCTTCACCAATTTTCAGCCGCAACTGTTTACACAATTAGTCGAAGGCTATTGGCGAGTATTTGCTTTAATGGCAGTGGGATTTATATTACACTTCTCACCAAAATCATGGGAAATGAAGTTTCAAAAAGGAGTCATCGGATTGCCTTTTATAGGGAAAGTGGTGTTTATGGTTGCTGTAATATATCTGGTGATTCAGGTAAAAAGCAGTGAGATACAGCCTTTTATATATTTCAATTTCTAGTTTTATTTTTAAATTTGATTATTTTTGTATATCAGAAATAATTAAAAGCCCATCAAATGAATGAACATAGTTTCAGTGAGATATATCAACAAAACTACAAAAGTTCATTTCTGTTTGTAATGTCTTATGTGCGAGATAGTATGGTAGCTGAGGATATTGCATCCGAATCATTGATCCGTTTATGGCAGATAATGACAAATGAGACAGTAGATAATCCACAGGCTTTACTCCTGAAAATTCTAAAGAATTACGCGCTGAATTATTTGAGACATGTGGGCATACGGCAATCTGCCGAAGAATTTATATCATCCAAAATGGTTCGTGATTTACATTATCGCATAACTTCTCTTGAGGCTTGTGATCCGCAAGAGATATTTTCTCGGGAAATAACTTCTATTGTTGAAAAGAGTTTGAACACTTTACCGGAACAAACCCGCCGGATTTTTGAAATGAGTCGTTATGGTAGTAAATCGTTAAAAGAAATTTCTCTCGAACTTTCCATAAGTACAAAAAGCGTAGAATATCATATTACCAAGTCCTTAAAAGCATTGCGTATTGCCCTTAAAGAATATCTTCCGATATTTTATTTTATTTTTATGCAATAAAAAAATCTTTTTCGTTTAGGGAATTTTAAAGTTGCTGTGTCTATATGTAGAATGCTCAAAAAAACATCGATTGATATGGACAGACAATTACTGCAACGATATGTGGAAGGAAATGTAACTGCCGAAGAAGTAGAAAGGGTGGTGGATTGGCTGGACGAGAATAAAGAGAATGTTCACGAGTTTATGGCTCTTCGTAAATTATATACTATTTCTCTCTTGAATAAACCGATACACAGAACCTCGAAAACATTGCCCATCAAAAAGTATACCATCCGGAAAATCGGTTTTGAGTTTTTAAAGATTGCTGTTATATTTCTTCTTGTAGTCGGGATTTACGAATGGAATAAAGAAACAAAAATAGAAGACCCGGTAAAAGAAACCAGTGTATTTAGTTATCAAACAATAACAGTTCCTGCCGGGCAGCGGGCAGAGGTATTGCTTCCGGACAGCACAATAGTTTGGCTGAATTCACGAACTACACTCACTTATCCTTCTAATTTTGCTATGAATAATAGGGAAGTTAAGTTAGAAGGAGAAGCATATTTTGATGTAAAACATAATAAAGAAAAAACTTTTTTAGTTAGAACTGATAAAATTGATATTGAAGTTTATGGTACCGAATTTAATGTTCGTGCATATAAAGAATTGGTTGACCCGGAAGTTGCCCTAATAAATGGAAGTATTGAATTATTTGTTAATAATACACAGATAAAATATGAAATGCATCCCAATGATTTAGTAAGGCTTTCATCCGAAAAATTGTATAAAACCTCAATTACAAATCCTGATTATTTTAAATGGAAAGAAGGAATACTAAGTTTTACAAATGAATCGGTTACATCAATGATAAAAAGGATTGAATTGGTTTTTGATACAAAGATAAATGTACAAAAGACCGATCTTTTAAGCCATTATTATACAGGTAAATTTCGGGTAGATGATGGCTTAGAACAGATTTTTAAAGTACTTCAATTGGAACACCAGTTTATATTTGTCAGAGATAAGAATCTTAATTTAATAACCCTAAAATAAAATTGCCTATAGGAAAATTAAAAAGAAAAATCACAAAGACCGAATTATGTCCAATATAATCCAGTCTTCGAGTCACCGATAAGATGACGCACCTGAAATTCTATTAAATAACTTTGAAGACATACGAAATTATGAAGAAAACACACATAGAGCTTACCTATGTTCTATTATCCTTTGACTTTAAACACATATTAAGAAAGATGAGAATAACAATCATTTGTCTGTTGTGTGTATCTGTGACCTCAGCTATTAATATTAAAGCTCAATCATCTACGGTTAACATCTCTGTAAATAATATGCAAATAAAGAATATTATTGCACAGATAGAAGAACAGACAGAATATCTTTTTGTATATAACCAATCTATAGATCTGTCCAAAACAGTTACAATGAATGTTTTCAATGTTTCGGTTGCTGATGCATTAAAAACTTTATTGGAAGGTACCGACATAATCTATGCTGTGGAGGGACATAACATCCTGTTGCTGAAAAAGGGAGAAGAAGTACCGAAGCTGTTTAATGGACATAGTAAATCCGATTTCCCTAATAATTCATTATCATCTGTAAGTGCCGATAAAAAACAGCAAAATACGGAAAAAATAATTACTGGAACTGTTAAGGATCAACAAAATGAACCTGTTGTAGGGGCAGCCGTTATGGAAAAAGGTACAACAAATGGAACGATCACTGATTATAACGGTAATTTTTCAATTTCAGTAACTCCCAATGCTACTTTAAATGTTTCATTTATTGGTTTTGTAACACAGGATGTTAAAATAGAAGATAATACAACTATAAATGTGATTCTTAAGGATGATCTACTAAAATTAGATGAAGTAATTGTGGTAGGTTATGGTACTGCAAGGAAAAGTGATGTTACCGGATCCGTGGTACGTGCCGATTTAACAGCTTTACAGGAATCTCCTAATGTAAATTTGTTAAATGCACTTCAAGGATTAGTACCGGGATTAAATGTTAGTTCTGCAACAGAAGCAGGAAAAGATCCTGATTTTTCAATACGCGGAAGGACATCGATTTCGGGCACTACTACTCCATTGATAGTTCTTGATGGTATTATCTATAGGGGAAGTCTGATGGATATCAATATGAATGATGTAGCATCGATTGATGTATTAAAAGATGCAAGTGCCGCGGCTATTTATGGATCGCAAGCAAGTAATGGAGTACTTTTGATAACTACTAAAACCGGAACAGTAAAAAGCAAACCAATTATCTCCTATAGTGGATATTTTTCTTATCAACAGCCAACAAATAAAGACCTGATACCGGAGAATCGCGATGGCTTTTTACGTAAAATAGCTGATCGTTTTCTTTCAGAAAGCCGTATTGGGGATGACATGCTACAAATGAATCCGGATTGGGATTCATCTAAATACATGATGGACAGGAATGCATTAGAAGGTTACAATAACGGAGTCGATACTGATTGGTGGAATTTATTGACTAACGATAACCCTTATATTCAAAGTCATAATATGAATATAAGGGGTAAAAGTGATTTAAGTAGTTATTTCTTTTCTGTAGGATATTTGGATCAGGAAAATCTAATAATAAATGATAAGTTTAAGCGTTATAATATCCGTATTAATCTGGATATGAAGGTAACAGATTGGTTGAAAGTTGGTACGCAGTCGTCTTTCACTATGAGTAATACATCGGGAACTTCTCCAACTATTTCAACTGTAATGGGATTACCGCCTGTTGTTGCTCCCAGAGATGAAGATGGAGTGTTGATTAAACAGCCATATAAAACAGTAAATAATCCGTTATTGGAAATAGACCAGCATGATTTATATAAACGGTATCATTTATCGGCTAATTTCTATGCTGATATAACTTTTCCTTTTTTGAAAGGATTGAGTTATCGCGCTAATATTTCACAATATCTGAGGAATATTAAAGATTATAATTTCAATGAACTTGCACAAAATTTCCAAGGAGCAGGATATAAAGAAAATATATCTCAGTACGGGTGGACTTTTGATAATATACTAACTTACAAAAAGACGTTGAAAAAGCATGACTTTGACGTAACGCTATTATATGGAGCAGAAAAACGAGAGCAGGAATCTACTAGAGCCGGTGCAAGTATTTTCGCAAATGATATCTTGGGATATAATAAATTGAACGCAGGACAATCTGATATGCAAACAGCTAATTCCGGAGCATGGGAGGAGGCTAGCTTATATTCCATGGGGCGTATCAGGTACACTTTTAATGATCGTTATACTTTTACAGGTACAATACGGCGGGATGGATTTTCAGGATTTGGGAAAAATAATAAATTCGGCATATTCCCGTCTGCGGCTGTTGCATGGCGGATTAGTGAAGAAGAATTTATGAACAAAGTATCATGGGTAGATAATCTGAAACTACGACTCTCATACGGAACCAATGGTAATCGTACAGTAGGACGTTATCAAACACTTTCCCAATTAACAACTGCAAATGGATATGTTTATGGTGATGGTGGTACTTCTGAATTACGGCAATATATTAGTACTTTGGCAAATGCCAATTTGAAATGGGAAACGACCAATACATTTAATATAGCATTAGACTTTTCTGTATTCAATAGTCGGTTATTTGGGTCAATGGAGTATTATTTATCTGATACTAAAAATCTTCTATATAACATAAATATTCCCAGAATAAATGGATTTGCATCTATTCCAAGTAATATTGGTAAAATGGGTAATAAAGGTTTTGAACTTTCTATGACAGGAATTCCGGTTAAAACAAAGGATTTCAATTGGAGTGTAACATTTAACTATTCCATTAACAGAAATAAAGTAAAGAGTATTTTAGGAATTGATGCCGATGGAGATGGAAAAGAGGATGACCTGATCGCTAATAAAATCTTTATCGGAAAGCCATACGGGGTCGCTTACGACTATAATATAATAGGTATGTGGCAATTAGAAGATTATCGCAATGGAAAAATACCAGATGGTTTTACTTATGGGACTTATAAAATAGAAGATATTGATAACTCTGGGACTTATACCGCTGATAAAGATCGTAAGATAATAGGATATACCGATCCTTCTTATCGTTTCAGTATCCAAAATACCTTTAGATATAAAAACTGGGATCTCAAAATATTTATAAACTCAATTCAAGGAGGGAAAAAACATTATTATGGTCAACCGGGAAATGGTTTAGATAATCCGGATAATATTTACCAGAAAAATATTTTCAACTTTGATTATTGGACACCCGAAAATCCTAATGCTCGTTACCGCCAATTAGGATATTACACACAAGCAATAGGGTATGGGTTCTCTCCATATGTACAGCGTAATTTTATTCGTTTGCAAGATATAACCCTGGCATACACCGTTCCGCAATCATTCTTAAAAAAGTTCAATATTTCAAAGATGAGCCTTTTCATAACAGGAAAGAATCTTATCACAATAACCGATTGGGATGGATGGGATCCTGAAACAGGGAGAGGCTTGGATGTAACAAGTTCACCTTTAATGAAGAGTTATACATTTGGTTTAAATTTTGAATTTTAATAGTTGGATAATATGAAAACACTAAAATATAGCCTATTGATTCTAATCGCTCTAATTGCATTCTCTTGTGATGAAAGTAAATTTTTGAGGGAGAAACCACTGGATATATATTCTCCGGAAAATTCATTAGAGACAAGCGCTCATTTTCAGGCATCATTAAACCATGTATATAACAGATTTCGTTATCTGGTTTGGAGCATGGATATTGACAGCCGGAATGCTTTTTTCTATGCTACTGATCTGGCTTTTAATGCAACAGACTATTATGTGCCGGCGAAATTGAATGATTATAAAAATGTTATGACACCCACCTTTAATGTTATTTCGAATATTTGGGTATATTCATATGAAGTTATAACGAATGCTAATGTTGTTATTGATCGTCTTGGGCAGGCAACCCAGGTAAGTGAAACCGACAAAGAGATTTTCAAAGGAGAAGCTCTGTTTCTACGGGCTTTTGCTTATCGTAACCTTTGTCATCTATTTGGTGGCGTACCGCTGTTATTGGAAGAGGTGACAGTTCCGAGGCGTGATTATGTAAGAGCAAGTCGGGAGGATACTTATAAACAAATTAAAACTGATTTGGAAGAAGCCTCTAACTTATTGCCTGATATAGATAAAGTAAAAGATGGGAAAGTAAACAAGCAGGTGGCGCAGCATTTATTAGCCGAAATCTATATTTCGTTGGGTCAAAATGATGATGCGATTCGTGTGGCTAGTGATGTAATAAACCACTCTGCAACCGGACTTATGACTTCTCGTTTTGGATCGCGTAAAAATGAGCCGGGAGATGTATATTGGGATTTATTTCGTTTAAATAATCAAAACAGAACAACCCATGGTAATACTGAAGGGCTATGGGTAGTTCAGAATGAATACCAAAACACAGGTTCGGTTAATTGGAATATGCCGTGGATAATAATACCATTTTATCAGAATATTCAGATAGAGGAAAAAGATGCAAGCGGGAGTTTAGTAAAGGCAAATGCGTTTCTGGGAGTTACAGATGGCAAAGGTGGACGTGGCGTTGGTTGGATGCAGGGAACGGATTATTTCTTCAATAAGATTTGGGAAGAATCGGATATACGAAATTCTGAGTATAATATAAAAAGAGATCTGCAAATAGATAATCCCGCATCTCCTGCTTTTGGCAAATGGCTGGTGAAAGACGGTTATGCTGAACAAGTTGATCCTATCCGTTATTGGTTCCCATTAGTCACAAAATTTTCAAGAATAAATAATTTTCCGGATGATCTATGGTCAAGAGATAACAACGGTGAACCTATAGTAACTGCTTTTGGAGAGCATGTAGTGGTAAATGGGGCGAATAGTAATTATAAAGACGAATATATGTTTCGTTTAGCAGAAACATATTTGTTACGTGCTGAAGCATATTTGAATAAAGGAGATGTGGCTGCGGCAACAAGCGATGTAAATTTTATTCGTGCACGTGCAAATGCTACCCCAATAACCACTAGCCAGATGAATTTGGACTTTATTTTGGATGAACGTTTACGTGAACTTTATTATGAAGAGTTCAGAATGGTAACATTAACCCGTTTAGGAAAATTGGTTGACAGGGCTCGCCGTTATAATCCTCTCACAGGTGAAACTATTGAAGATTATCATAATCTATGGCCTATTCCTTTTTCTGAAATTGAAAGAAATATTCATGCAGTAATCGAACAAAACCCAGGATACAATAATTAGAACACTTTTAAGAACACTTCTAATAGATGGAATAACCATAGATTAGGAGTGTTTTTTTTCTTGATAAAAACACTACATTTGCCTTCAAATCTTAAACGTATAATCTTGATGAAATACAATTTATTATTGGTATTCTTCCTTTTAATAGGATGTAGTACTCAGGAGAAAGATAACTTATCGTTATGGTATAATCAACCAGCTTTAAACTGGAATGAAGCACTTCCCATTGGAAATGGACATTCGGGCGCAATGGTTTTTGGTGGTACGGATTCGGAGCAGCTTTCTTTAAATGAAAACACCCTGTACAGTGGCGAACCTTCGGTTGTCTTTAAAGATATAAAAGTTGCCGACCAGCAGCTCAATGAAGTAGTTAAACTGCTTAAGCAAGAGAAATATCCGGCAGCTTACGATATTGTTGCAAAGAATTGGTTAGGCAGGTTACATCAATACTATCAACCTTTCGGCGACCTTTTTATTGAAGATAATAATCAGGGAGAGATATCGGATTATAAACGCGAATTAAATATATCCGAAGCTATCAATACTACGGAGTTTAAAAAAGGAAATGTAAAGGTCAAACGTGAAGTATTTGCCTCTAATCCAGCCAATTTGATTATAGTAAAGTTGACAAGTGATCGAAAAGATGGGATTGATGTTACGCTTCGGTTTACTTCCCCTCATTCTACAGCACAGCAGCGCGTGGAGTCCGGTTCACTGGTTATATATGGAAAAGCTCCGGGATATGTGGAACGTAGAACTTTTAATCAAATAGAAGGATGGGGAGATCAGTATAAACACCCTGAACTTTATGATAAAGATGGAAACCGAAAATTTGATAAAAGAATTCTTTACGGAGATGAAATAGAGAATAAAGGTATGTTGTTTGAAGCTCGTTTACAGCCATTTTTTCCTAATAAAGGCGAAATTATAGAAACCGAAAACGGATTGCGTATTCATGGTACCAACGAAGTCTATTTTTTATTGGCTTTATCAACAAGTTATAATGGTTTCGATAAAAGTCCTACTTTAGAAGGGGTTAATCCAGCAGCAAAGAACAAAAAACTTTTAGATCAAAGTTCATCCAGAAATTATACATCTTTAAAACGGGAACATATTGAAGATTACAAAACCCTTTTTGATCGCGTAGATTTAAAGTTAGGGGCAAAGAAAACTGAATATACTAAAATTCCTACTGATGAACGGATTGTAGCTTTTGCTAAAAATCCGGATACTGGTCTTGCGGCTTTACTTTTTCAATATGGACGTTATCTGATGATAAGTGGTTCCAGGCCAGGTGGGCAACCGTTAAATTTACAAGGGATGTGGAATAAAGAAATAATTCCACCTTGGAATAGTGGATATACGCAAAATATCAATGCGCAAATGAATTATTGGCCGGCAGAAGTAACTAACTTGTCGGAATGCCATGAACCCTTATTTACCTTGATAAAAGAATTGGCACAAACCGGAAAGGAAACAGCAAGAAATATGTATAACCGCAGAGGATGGGTTGCACATCATAATACCTCTCTCTGGCGAGAATCTGTACCTAACGACAATGTGCCTACAGCATCATTTTGGCCTATGGTTCAGGGATGGTATAGCAGTCACTTATGGGAACGTTATCTGTTTACCAACGATAAGAACTTTCTAAGAGAGGTATATCCCATCATGAAAGGAGCAGCAGAATTTTTTGCTGATTGGTTGATAGAAGATACGGATGGATATTTGATTACTCCTGCTGGTATATCACCGGAGAATTGGTTTGTTACCAAGGAGGGTAAATCGTGCGCGGTTAGTATGGGGCCTACAATGGATATGGCAATTATCAAGGAAACTTTTGAAAGGGTAATTGAGACTACAAAAATATTGAACACTGATGCTTCATTGCGCGAAGAGTTGGAAAGTAAATATACCCGCTTGTTACCCTATAAGATAGGTAAGCAGGGGCAGTTGCAAGAGTGGATGCATGATTTTAAAGAACAGGATCCAAAGCACAGGCATCTTTCTCATTTATATGGATTCCATCCGGGAGATCAAATTACACCGGATAAGACCCCCGAGTTATTCCGTGCAGTAGAAAAATCTCTCCAGATTCGGGGAGATGAGGCTACAGGATGGTCAATGGGATGGAAGATAAATATGTGGGCTCGTATGTTGGATGGAAACCATGCATACAAAATTATTGCTAACTTATTTAATCCGGTTGAATTTGGTGAAGGACGCAAAGGAGGTGGACTTTTTCGCAATATGCTTGATGCTCATCCGCCTTTCCAAATTGATGGAAATTTTGGTTATACTGCTGGTGTTGCTGAGATGTTGTTACAAAGCCATGCCGGATTTATCCATTTATTACCGGCATTACCTGATGTGTGGAGTGAAGGTTCTATAAAGGGAATAAAGGCTCGTGGAAATTTTGAAATATCTTTTAATTGGGCAAATCACCAATTGAAAGAAGCAACTATTCTGTCCATTGATGGAAGACCGTGTAAGGTTAGAGCCTCACGACCCATAACTGTAACAAGCAAGAAAAAAGAGATTGCAAAATCTGTAATAATAACATCAAACGGTAAGGAATATTACGAAGTCTCTTTTTCAACAGGTAAAGGGGAGGCGTTTAAGATAGAATAGTTATTATACTTATTATTAATATAAACCACAGATTAAAAGATTAATTGATAATTAACCCAGAATATGAAATCTGTGAAATCTGTTAATCTGTGGTTAGTTGACACATCATATTGTTGATATCGTAGTGAGATATATTATTCTATAACTATCTCATCAACATACAAATAAGGTATTCTTCCTTCCCCTCTGTGTCCCTTAGGCATTCCGCTGCTAGGTTTCAATATAACTTTTACATATCTGGCAGAAACAGGATTAAAGTTCAAGTTGTATAACTCTATCTTTTTAAATGCTATATCTGTTAGTTCCGGATAGGGTTCAGAAGCAATCTCTTTGAAGGTTTTATTATCATCAGATATTAGTACGCTCATTTCGGTAGCCCCCATACTCCAGGCATAAACATCGATATTCGCCCTGGTAGATACCTGAGATATTTCAGTGGATTCCTGAAGATCAATAACTGCCTCCAGACCGGTTCCGTAAAAACCGAGCCACCTTCCCGTAGCAGAATTATCCGTACCTTTTAGTCCATCAACCAAAGTGAGGGCACCATTGTAGCTTTGTTCTTCTGCCGGTTCATATGTCAAATTTATAGGACACAAGGTTGCTTTGTTAAATGAAATCTCTTCGTTCAATATTTTACTCTTTTTACCCTCCGAAATAGAAATGGCACTAAGATGGGTACTACCTGTTATCGTTAATGAACCATTATATTTGGTAGAATTCTTATCCGGTTCATTTCCATTGAGTGTATAATATATTGGAGAATCATCAATAGAGGAAATTTTGGTTTCAATAGATTTATTTGTTGATTGAGGGTAGTACCTGACTTTCAGGTCAAGAACATGTTTTGCATAATTATAGCCTTCCTGATCGTATAATTTTAATAAAGGAAGTAACCTCCGGGTGAAATCTTTGTAGTTTTTCTTTTCCGGAGATAGCCATTGAACCTCGCTTAAAGCAGCCATTCGGGGCAATACCATATACTTTGCATGCTCCGGAGTAGCAATATATTCAGTCCAGAGATTGGCTTGAGTACCGATAATCAGTTCTTTTTCTTCATCGGTCAACGCTTCGGGCACAGGATCGAGACGGTAAACCTTTTCCACATCAACAAACCCACCAATGCCTTGCGGCTCATTGGCCAGATCTTCTGCTTGCTGGTAATCAAAGTAAACATATCGGGCGGGTGTCATAATTACATTATGCCCAAATTTAGCGGCTTTAATCCCACCTTCCATTCCTCTCCACGACATTACTGTTGCATTTGGCGCCACATCTCCTTCCAGAAGTTCATCCCATCCAATAATGCTCCGGCCATTATCATTCAGAAATTTTTCCATCCGTGTCATGCAATAGCTTTGTAATCTATCTTCGGCAGAATGTTGGGCATCAGCCTTTATATTTTCCGTTTTAATACGCGCCTGACACTTTGGACATTTCTTCCATCTGTCTCGGGGAGCTTCATCGCCACCAATGTGTATTATTTTAGAAGGGAATAAATCAACCACCTCTTTTAATACATCTTCCAGAAACAGCATGGCATTTTCGTTGCCAATGCACAATACATCCTTAAAAACACCCCAACTTCCGGCCACTTCATAAGAACCACCGGTGCACCCAAATTCCGGATATGCTGTTAATACGGATAATGTATGACCCGGAAAGTCAATTTCGGGAATAACATTGATGTAACGTTCGGCCGCATAATCAATTATTTCTTTGATTTCCTTTTGGGTATAAAATCCCCCATAAGGTGTACCATCATATTTACCGGAATTTCTGCCGATAACTGTTTCTTTTCTGTAGGCGCCAATCTCTGTGAGGTTGGGATATTTCTTAATCTCGATTCTCCATCCCTGGTCATCTGTAAGATGCCAATGAAAATTATTCATGTTATGAAGCGCGAGTAAATCAATATAGCTCTTTATAAATTCCGTAGAGAAAAAATGGCGGCCTACATCCAGATGCATTCCTCTATAACTAAATCTTGGATAGTCATTGATTTCAACAGCAGGAAGAGAAATAATCTCATTTTTTATTACAGGGAAAGACTTTCGTAGCGTTTGGATTCCATAAAATATCCCTGCTTCTGTTTTGCCCGTTATCGTAACATTGTTTTTGTTTACAGTAATTTGATACCCTTCCTCTTTGTCAAAATTTTCATCCGGATATAAAATTATTGCATCTTTCGTATGCTTGTCTAAAGAAAGCAGAGGTTTAATCCGGAGCTCTTTTCCTGTGGTTTGTTTGATGTATCCGGAAAGGAATTCAGCGTTTTTTTGTTGTAATCCATTTCCTTCCGGAAAGATAATTTGTGTACTGTTTGTGATTATAAAAGGCATTCCGCTAGTGAATTTTATTTCTTGGGGGAGGGGAATTACCTGATAATCTATCTTTTCAGGTTTGTTTCCACAAGCCGTGAAAACCAGTAAAAGGCCTAAAAAGATCGCGTGGTTAAGTTTCTTCATAAATATTAAGGTTAATAATTAGTCTTCGCAAAGATAATAAAAACAAACTAATTCTTAATCAATCAATTCTTTTTGCGGTAAATTTCCTTTATAACTTTTCATCGCGCATTGATCTTTAACCCAAAATATTCATTAGAATAATCGCTATAATTTCTCGGTTTGGCTCAAAAAAAAAGATGCAGTTAAGCTCAAAAAAAACGATGCTGTTTAGGCTCAAAAAAAACGATGCTGTTTAGGCTCAAAAAAAAAGATGTAAATATGCCGCA
>DAIMFE010000025.1:0-34150 GCA_036724805.1 Bacteroides sp. | reverse complement strand
CAATTATATTTAAAAGAAATCTTTTATTCATGGGCATTTTGGTTGTTAGAAGCCTTCTGGGCATAGTTGTAAAGAAACGATATAACATAATTGAAATAAAAGCATAAATTAAACTTAAACAACAAAACGTATTTACATTGTTTTTTACATTCAATACACTTTCGGTCTAAGATATTTGATTATATCATTTGAGTATATTATTTTTTTATTGTCGCCGTTTGCCAAGCACTTTCATTAAAACACCTCCCCTTGGGGTACTCTTTTTTAAAGAAGAGTGCCCCAAAGGGAGGTGCTTACTATTTGAAGTAATATTATTATTCCTTCGTTCCGTAATACCTCAGGAACTGCGTCCTCTCAAACGTATTAATTCCTTGAATATCATTAACATTCAGTCTTCCTTTGAACTGCGAGATATAATCCAAACCATTATCATTCATCCAAGCGGCAATATAGCTCAACATCGGACGAATGCTTTGGCTTCCATTCGCATAAATTGTGCTACATACCTCTACTGCCGATGCTCCCGCAAGAATAGCTTTAACAACATCTTCCGGTTTAAGTACCCCACCGGAAGCTGCGTAATCAATCTCACAGACTGCTGCCGAAGCGATTCCAATCCAGCGCAATGCGGATGCCAATTCGGAACCATTACTGAATACCGAACCCGCTGAATGTTTAATATTCTTCACATCGATATCCGGCTGATAGAAACGATTGAACATAACCACTGCCGCAGCCCCATTAGCATATAACTGATTAACAAGAGCAACGGGATTAGTAAGATTGTTGCCCAGTTTCATAATAACAGGAATGGATATTACCTGCTTTATATGCTTCAAGATATTGATATGACGCATTTCGAAAGCACCCCATTCATAATCCAATTCTGTTTGAAGGGAAAGAATATTGATCTCCAGCGCATCAGCTCCGGCATTTTCTATTTCTTTGGCAAAGGTAATCCATTCGGAATCAGAATAACAGTTAATACTGGCAATAATGGGTATTCTGCACGCCTTTTTGCTTTCCGAAATCAATCTTAGGTATTCCGATAGTTTATGTTGACGCAAAGCCGCAACCAAATAATCACCGCCTTCGGGATAATATACCGAATCAATCATCTGATCGGCTTCGAGCATGATTTGTTCTTCGAAAAGAGATTTCAGAACAACTGCTCCCGCTCCGGCTTCTTCCAGTTTTTTATTCTTTTCCGGCGTGTTGGTTAAACCGGAACTACTTATTATCACAGGATTCTTTAAGGTTAAGCCTGCAAAAGTGGTTTTCAAATCTGCCATAGTATTTAAGTTTTTGAGTTTTTGATTCGGTAATGACGAATTATGTTTATTAAACACACCCCGTCTTTGGTAGCGAAGCGAAGGAGATAACGCGCGGCATCAATACTCCCTATTTCCAAATATTTTACTTCCGATGCGTACTAAAGTGCTTCCATATTTAATAGCAATAGAATAATCATCGGACATGCCCATTGATAATTCACAGAAAGCAGGATCGTTTGAAAAGTATTTACCTTTTACCGCATCGAAAAATTCCTTTAATGAACGAAATTCTTGTGCAACTTGTTCGCGCGAATCGGTAAATGTTGCCATGCCCATTAATCCGCAGATACGAATGTTAGCCAAAGATTTCCATTCTCCTTTCTCTAACATATCACGGCACTCCCCGAAGTCGAAGCCGGATTTAGTTTCCTCCTGTGCAATATGGAGTTGCAACAAACAATCAACTACCCGGTTTACTTTAGCCGCATGTTTATCTACTTCTTCCAGCAAACGATAAGAATCAATTGCGTGAATTAAAGTAACATAGGGTATTATATACTTAATTTTATTTGTTTGCAGCGAACCGATAAAATGCCACTGAATATCCTGTGGCAATGTTTCGTGCTTTGCTTTTAGTTCCTGCGCTCTGCTTTCGCCAAATACACGCTGACCTGCCTGATATGCTTCTTCGATTGCTTCATTGGGATGAAACTTTGAAACAGCTACCAGGCGGACTTCTGCCGGCAATTCTGTCAGAACTTCTTGCAAATTACCCGAAATACTCATTTATACTTCAGGTTTATCGTTCGATTCGGCATATGGATAAATATCCATAAGCGGAGTTTCCGAAACTGCTCCTATCTGATAATCGGCCATTGTTCCCTGCATTCCTTCGTCCAATCTCTTTACAGCATCGCGCAAATCGGAAGCCTGAACAAGCATATTGGTTGAAGTTCTCTTTTCTGCCGCACTTTTTTCATCCAAAGTAATAAATATCACTTTACATCTAAACCAACGATCGGCCTCTTCGTCTTCTGTAGTAAATATTTCGCTGTAGTTAGCTCTTTTAATATCCGAAACAGTAAACTCCCCGGAAATAAAGTAGCTCATTTCTTCGATAATTCTTTTTTCCGCTTCGGTAAAACTGAGTGCATCTACTAAATATGGCTCGGTAACTTTTTTTGCCATTCCGTTTTCCATCATTTTTTCGTAGCGTATCTTACACTCAAACCAAGTATGCATTGACATAGTTTTAATTCTTATTTATTAATAATCTTATTGCTTATACAAGAAGCAAAATTACAGGAAAATCCTAGCATATCCAAGCATGTGTAATAAAAATAAGGGGTTTGTATCGCCCCAAATGCAACGTGCATTTTTTCAAATGCAACGTGCGTTTTCGAATTAGCAACGTGCTGTTGAGAGAAATGTAACGCGCATTTGAGAGAAATGCAACGTGCTGTTGAATTAGGTTACCATGTATAATTTAGACCGAAGCTCAGGAATTCTTTCATCTGAAAATAACCGTTACCCTCTTTACGAGCTACCGAATCATCATAGCGTATATGTACAAATAATTTAGTAGACAAATAACGGTTAAGCACAAAGTTGAGAGAATTTTCCCATTCCGCTTCTACTTTTTCATACGAAGTAAAGTAATAAAGGCGGGTATCATAAGTAATGGATGGAATAATTTTCCAGGAAGCATTTGTTTGGAGTTTCGAACCGAAAGTACTCAACGATTTTTTTCCGGCATCAATACCAAAAGCGGTTACATCTGCTATCTTATCGTTTGTTACAAAGCGGAAATTATAAGCCAACGGAGAAAGGAATATGGAAAGATTCACTTTATTGTTGGTTAACTTGTAATCCATACCGACACTGAATATTACGTTTGCCGGAGATAAGAATGAAGAAGCAATATCATTACTATTTGATTTATAATTTTTAAAGAACTGCGTGTTAAACTCTGCAGAGATAGTATAATACCATTTATGAGTTGCTTGAAGACCAAATTTACCATATAAACGGAGTAAATCGGTATTTATTTTATACTGGCGAATGGTATCCGATGAAACAGAATTGAAACCTGCTTTTGCTTCAAACAAGCCCTCAAATTGAACTTTTTCCTTATCATTATAGTTAGCAAACAATTTTATATTAGCCAACACAGAATTGGTGCTTTCTCCACCCTGATACCAGTTATCCGAAATGGAATTTTGACTCATCTGGAATGAGCCTTCCCCGCCGGTTCTCCAGAAGTTTGGTTTTCTTATTATCAATTCCGGATCTACAACTTTCTCTTCGGGCTTATCCGGTGTGAATAATTTAATGATCGGACTTTTGGAAGGTACTTTGGCAGGTATATCAATTTTCACAAGTTCTTTACTCATAATTTGATTTTCCGTTCGAACTACCTGCCCCGAATGAGTTTTATAAGCGTTAGATAAAACCTCATCTACGCCTTTCATACTATTGGCTGTTTTCTTAAATAATACACTATCAACCGGCAGTATCTTTCGCGCTGTTTGTTCAAGGTTTGTCAACATTTCATCGCGCCAGGGAATGTGGTTACCCCGCTCTACCGGAGAATAATAATAGGTAAAAGGAACATATAAGCGATAATAATCACTTCTGGGGATATAAGGACGCATCGGGAGGGTGTCATTTTGCAATGAGTCCAGATCGGCCCAATACCTCATAAATGTTTTGGTGTGCAATGTATCGCTCATTACTGCTTGAATGGCAGCAGATATGGTATCTTTTTTCTGGACTATTTTTGATCTCTGTGCTACAACAGGTAGGTTAATCAAAAGAATAAATGTTAGGAACGCGCAAAAATTCTTCATATCATGTAACATTTTTGAGCTCACAAATTTAAATCAAAAATGTAAATGAGCGAAATCTTTTTAACTTGAAAGTAGAAAATTGAGCATTGAAAGCTTAATTTTCTACTTTCAATTTTCAATTTTCAATTAATAAGCACTAGTCTTCCCTTTTTTTTGTAATTTTGCAGCTTTGTAGAATATTAGATTTCAATAAATTATATTATTGTGGCAGAAACAACAAGGTATATTTTCGTGACCGGTGGTGTAGCCTCTTCACTGGGAAAAGGTATCATTTCCTCATCCATCGGTAAATTATTACAAGCGCGGGGTTATAAAGTAACCATTCAGAAATTCGACCCGTATATTAATATCGACCCGGGAACATTAAATCCCTACGAACATGGTGAATGTTATGTAACTGTTGATGGGCATGAAGCCGACCTCGACCTTGGGCATTACGAGCGATTTCTTAGTATCCAAACCAAGAAAGCGAACAGTATTACTACCGGACGCATCTATAAAAGTGTTATAGATAAGGAACGCCGCGGAGATTATTTAGGTAAAACCGTTCAAGTAATTCCTCATATTACCGATGAGATTAAAAGAAATATAAAATTTCTGGGTAGCGATAAAAAAGAGAAGTACGACTTTGTTATTACCGAAATCGGTGGTACTGTAGGCGATATCGAATCTCTTCCTTACCTGGAGAGTATTCGTCAGCTTAAATGGGAATTAGGACAAAATGCATTATGTGTGCATTTAACATATGTGCCATTTATTGCGGCAGCAAAAGAATTAAAAACAAAACCCACCCAACACTCTGTTAAAGAATTATTGTCTTTAGGAGTTCAGCCGGATATATTGGTACTTCGTTCGGAATACGAGCTGAGCACAAACCTTAGAAAGAAAGTGGCTCTTTTCTGTAACGTTGAAGAATCGGCTGTGGTTCAATCGGTAGATGTTCCAACCATCTATGAGGTTCCATTGATGATGCAGGAACAGAATGTAGACAAAACAATTCTGCGTAAAATGGGATTACCCATTGGAGATGATCCCGAACTCATTCCATGGAGAAGTTTCCTTACCCGCCGCGAAAATGCAACCGAAGAAGTTCGCATTGCTCTGGTAGGTAAATATGTAGAGTTACAGGATGCTTATAAATCTATTCTCGAATCTCTTTCTCAAGCCGCTATCTATAACAATCGCAAATTGACAATTGAATCGGTGCAGTCGGAAAGTATAACTACCGAAAATGTGGCAGATAAACTCGGTAATATTGACGGTATTGTTATATGCCCGGGATTTGGCGCCCGCGGAATTGAGGGTAAACTTATAGCAGCCAGGTATACCCGCGAAAACGATATTCCTACTTTCGGTATTTGTTTGGGTATGCAATGTTTGGCAATAGAATTTGCCAGAAATATTCTGGGTTACACAGATGCAAATTCTGTTGAGTTCAATGAAAAAACCCCACACAACGTAATAGACATCATGGAAGAGCAGAAAGCAATCACCAATATGGGTGGTACTATGCGTCTGGGTGCATACGAGTGTGTGATAAGAAAAGATTCTAAGACATACGAGGCTTATCAGGAAGAACATATTCAGGAACGTCATCGTCATCGTTATGAATTTAATAACGAATACAGAGACTTATATGAAAAAGCCGGAATGAAATGTGTGGGAGTGAATCCTGAATCCGATCTTGTAGAGATTATAGAGATTCCGGCACTCAGGTGGTACATCGGTACACAGTTCCATCCGGAATACAGCAGCACGGTTTTACACCCGCATCCACTGTTTCTTTCATTTATCAAAGAGGCTATAGGGAAAGGAGATAAAGAATAAAAGGAAATAAAGATGATAAAGAATTACTTTATGAGCTTTATAACCTTTATAACCTCTACAAACTAACATCAAACATTTATTTATGGATAAAAATACCGTAATCGGTCTAGTCCTTATTGCATTATTATTAATTGGCTTTAGTTATTTCAGCCGCCCAAGTAAGGAGCAAATGGAAGCCTATCAACGTTACAATGATTCTATTGAAGTTGTTAGGCAGGAACAAAAAAAGCTGGAAGAAAAGATGGCAGCTGCCCTTGCCAATGAAAAAGAAGAAGTTAAGAGAGATTCTTCAGCTGTATTCTTCAACGCAATTAACGGAACTCAGCAATTTGTTACTATAGAAAACGAAGTGGTAACCATAACACTGACTACCCAAGGTGGACGTGTTTATTCGGCCATGTTAAAGGAGTATTTGGATCAGAAGAAAGAACCGCTGTTTCTTTTCGAAGACAAAGACATTACCATGAACTTCGATTTCTACAATAAGCAGGAAGTTATTCAAACCCGCGATTATTTTTTCACCCCGGTTAGCAAAACAAACAATAGCGTTATTATGCGCCTCATGGCGGATGAAAACAGCTATATCGATTTTGTTTATACGCTGCACCCGGAAAGTTACATGATGGACTTTACCATTCGGGCAACCGGAATGGATGATAAACTGGCATCTACTAATTATGTGGATATTGAGTGGAAGCAACATGCCCGCCAGTACGAGAAAGGATTTACTTACGAAAACCGCTTATCAAGTCTTACCTATAAGAAAAGAGGTGAAGGCACCGACAATTTATCCGAAGCAAAAGACGATGAGAAATCCGTAACAGAACGCTTAGACTGGATTGCCGCTAAGAACCAGTTCTTCTCTTCAGTATTTATTTCTGATCAGGGTTTCGAGAAGAGTTTACTGAAATCAAAACCGGAAGGAGAAGGAAGCGGATACATCAAGGATTATAATGCCGAAATGAACACCTTCTTTGATCCAACAGGTCAGGAAGCTACCAATATGCATTTCTATTTTGGCCCTAACCACTATAAAACATTAAAATCTTTTGACAAGGAAAGGGACAATAAACTACAATTAGACAGGCTTGTTTATTTGGGATGGCCGGTGCTGCGCTGGCTCAACAAATGGTTCACCATTAATATATTCGACTGGTTATCAAGTTTAGGATTAAGCATGGGAATGGTATTACTATTCATGACTATCATTGTTAAAATACTTATCTTCCCTACCACCTGGAAAACGTATATTTCTTCAGCCAAGATGCGGGTACTCAAGCCTCAGATAGAGGAGATAGGAAAGAAATACCCCAAGCAGGAAGATGCAATGAAGAAGCAGCAAGAAACCATGGCGCTTTATAGTAAATATGGTGTCAGTCCGATGGGCGGCTGTTTGCCAATGCTTATTCAGTTTCCTATATTGATGGCGTTATTTATGTTCGTGCCGAGTGCGATTGAATTACGTCAGGAAAGTTTCTTATGGGCCAGTGACCTTTCTACTTATGACGCGATCATTACGTTTCCATTCAATATTCCTTTTCTGGGCAATCACATCAGTTTGTTCTGTTTGTTGATGACTGTAACTACTATTCTGAATACCAAGTTCACAATGTCTCAACAGGATACAGGTCAGGTGCAAATGCCCGCTATGAAATGGATGATGTATTTGATGCCGGTAATGTTCCTGTTCGTACTAAACAGTTACCCTGCCGGTTTGAACTACTACTATTTTATCTCTACTTTAATCAGTATTCTTACCATGATCGTTCTGCGGAAAACTACCGATGAAGAAAAACTTCTGGCTGATTTGGAGGCTAAACGGGTGAAGAATAAAGGAAAGAAGAAATCCGGTTTTGCAGCAAGGTTGGAAGCCATGCAGCAACAACAGGAAAAGATGATGAAAGAGCAACAGAAGAAAAAATAAAATATCTATCCGCATGGGTAGGGGCATCCCTTGTGGGTGCCCTTTTTTGATTTAATAAAAACATTGCATATGATGAAACCTATTAATCTAGCCATTATGTCTACAGCGTTATTGCTGGGTTCCTGTGCCGCTAACGACACAGCATCGAACCAGAAAACGAGCCCGGTTCTTATTGAGAAATCAAACATCCGCATTGAAGGTAAAAAGATGACCCCCGAAGCATTATGGTCTTTCGGCCGTATGGGCGGAGTATCAATTTCACCCGATGAAAAGCAATTAGTATACACCGTTGCCTACTACAGTATTCCGGAGAACAAAAGCAACCGCGAAGTATTCGTTATGAATACAGACGGCACCGGAAACAAGCAAATCACCAAAACCCCTTTCTCCGAGAACGAAGTTACCTGGATTAAAAACGGGAGCAAACTTGCCTTCTTAAGCGGCGAAAGCGGAAGCAGTCAGATATGGGAAATGAACCCGGACGGTACCGGAAAAGTTCAGTTAACCAATTATAAGGGTGACATTGAAGGCTTCTCTTTCTCTCCCGATGGGAAGAAATTATTGTTTATCTCACAAGTTAAAGTACTTGATAGTACAGCAGATAAGCATCCGGATCTACCCAAATCCAGTGGAAAAATCATCAATGACTTGATGTATAAACACTGGGACGAATGGGTAACCACTGCCCCCCACCCTTTTATCGCCGACTTTAATGGTTCTTCTATTTCTAATGTAATCGATATCCTTGAAGGTAAACCTTACGAAAGTCCCATAAAACCTTTTGGCGGAATGGAGCAACTGGCCTGGAACACTACTTCGGATAAGGTTGCTTATACCAGCAAAAAGAAGGTTGGAAAGGAGTACTCATTATCTACCAACACCGATATTTATGTTTACGATCTGAATACTAAGCAAACAGTAAACATCACCGAAGGTAATATGGGTTACGATACTAATCCTAAATACTCTCCCGATGGCAAAAGCATTGCATGGCTAAGCATGGAACGCGATGGTTACGAATCGGATTGGAACCGTTTATTCGTGATGAATATTGAAACCGGCGAGAAACGTTTCATCAGCAAAGAGCTGGATTCTAATGTGGATGATTATGTATGGAGCAAAGATTCAAAGAGTATTTATTTTTTAAGTGTATGGCATGCCAGAGAACAGATTTATACGATTGATGTTGCCAATGCTTCTGTTAAGGCGCTCACCGAAGGGGATCATGACTATGCATCTGTAGCGCTTTGTGGTGACAAGCTGATAGCGATGCGCCATTCGTTCAGCATGGCAGATGAGATTTATGCCGTAAACATGAACGGTGAAGCAACACAACTGACTTTCGAGAACAAGCATATTTACGACCAGATAGAAATGGGTCGCGTTGAAGAACGCTGGATGAAAACTACCGATGGCAAAGACATGCTGACGTGGGTTATCTATCCTCCGGGATTTGATCCTAACAAGAAATATCCTGCAATTCTTTATTGCACAGGCGGTCCGCAGAATGCGGTAAGCCAGTTTTGGTCGTACCGCTGGAACATGCAGATGATGGCTGCCAATGATTATATCATCGTTGCCCCTAACCGTCGCGGGCTTCCGGGGTTTGGTTTGGAATGGAATGAGCAGATCAGTGGTGATTACGGTGGTCAGGAAATGAAGGACTTATTTACTGCCATTGACGTGATGAAGAAGGAGCCATTCGTAGATGAAAACCGTTTGGGATGTGTTGGCGCCAGCTTTGGCGGTTATACTGTTTACTGGATGGCCGGAAATCATGACAAGCGTTTCAAGGCATTTATTGCTCATTGCGGTATTTTCAATATGGAAGTTCAATACCTGGATACAGAAGAAATGTTCTTCGCAAACTGGGATATGGCCGGTCCGTACTGGGATAAGAATGATCCGAGGGTTGCTAGAACCTATAAACAATCTCCGCATTTGTTCGTTGAGAAATGGGATACTCCTATATTATGTATCCATGGCGAAAAGGATTACCGGGTTCCGGTTTCGCAGGGAACAATGGCGTTTAATGCTGCAAAACTTCAAGGTGTTCCGGCGGAATTACTTTTATTTCCGGATGAGAATCACTGGGTGCTGAAACCACAAAATGGTATTCTATGGCAAAGAACGTTCTTTGCATGGTTGGATAAATGGCTTAAGTAATTATTCTGGAGAATCCTTTGAGATTCTCCAAGCCATCGCACTCACCAACCCTTTCAATATCGCCGAAATCGTAATCGACCACCACACTCCCTGAACGCCCATTATCGGCGCCAGCCATAACGCCAGCGGAATCCGAGCCAAATTAAATACCATACTAATAACCGCAGGCGTTATTGTTTTTCCATACCCGTTCCACATTCCCAGAGTAGTAATCTCTAACATCATAAACAGCTGACAAAAAGCCATTATATACAAATACTCACCTCCGGCAATTTTTGCCTCCAGTTCGGGAACAAGAATACCAAATATTTCTTCCCCCAATGTCAGGAAAGCAATGGTAATCACAACGCCCAAAGATAATAACGTAGAGAGGATATATCGATAAGATTTCTGTGCCCGGTCCAGTTTTCCGGCTGCATGGTTCTGTGCAACGAAGGTAGCAAGCGCTACAGAAAAGCCCTGTGAGGCTACAAAAGTAACCCCTTCAATCTGACTTCCGGTGGTTTGGCTCATTATACCCAGATGTCCGCCGTATTCCGAAGCAATACGTGCAATGAAGAAGTTGATAACAGCAAAAAAGCCATTCATCATTGCAATGGGCAAGCCCAGTTTGAAGATGCGGAGAACATGTTCTTTTTTGAGTTTCACAAAGTAAGAAAACCGGTCGAGTATGCCATTCGGACGTTTCGTTTGCCATACAAACAACCCGCAAACTAATATTTGAGATAAGAAAGTGGCAATAGCAGCACCCTGTGTTCCCATATCTAAACCGAATATAAGAATGGGATCCAGTACGATATTACATACCAGTCCCGAGCTCATGAGATAGAAAGGAATAGTTGTGCGCCCGGTTCCGTTATAAATACCGGAGAAAGTATACGACAGATAATAGAAAGGAATACCCATCATTACGATTTGCAGGTACTTGGTAGCCATAACGGCTATATCTTCTTCAAGTTTGTAGAACGAAACGATGAAAGGCGCGCAGATAATCAGCAATGCGGCAAGGGCAAGACCGAGCAATGTGGATATGGTTACCACGTGTGAAGCATATCTACGGGCACGATCCATATCTTTCAGTCCGATAGATCGGGCAATACTAATTTCTGCTGCTGTTTTCCCAATAAGCGCCAGAGAGCCAGTAATCCATGTTATGATACCTACCGCTCCGATCGCGGCAAGCTCACGGCTTCCCAACCTGCCAACCCAGGCCATATCGGTAAGCGTATAAGCCATCTGAATAAAACCGGTTGCCATAATAGGTAAAGCCAGTTGTACCAATTGCTTGAAAATTCTTCCTTCCGTAAGGTTTCTAACTCCCGTTTGTGCCATCTTTTTTAAATTAGGTTGCAAAGGTAAAAACAAAATCCTACAAGCTTTGCAGCTTGTAGGATTTAAAGTTTTTAAAAGGGCTTTGAGAGTAATTTTTTCCACGATTTATTGTAAACCCAATCTGACCCTCTGCAAATCTTCTTCTTTTGAGCTTCCACCAATCAGCACCTCAAATGTTCCTGCTGATGTTCTCACGGTATTAGAATTTTCATTCCACCATTCCAATTGTTTGCTTGTCAATTCTAATTCCACCAATACTGTTTCTCCTACAGGGATAAATACCCTTTTAAATGCCCGTAGCGATTTATTCGGACCTTCTATATCTCCTTCTTTTCTGAGATAGACCTGTATAACCTCTTCTCCGTTCCGTTTCCCTGTGTTCTTAACGGGTACAGTTAGTTTCACAGTTTCTCCAACATTAATCTTCTCAGCACTAAGCACCGGCTTACCATATTCAAAGGTTGTAAAGCTCAACCCATAGCCAAACGGGAATAAGGGTTTCTCCTTCATATAGCGGTAGGTACGTCCTATCATATTATAATCCTCAAAATCGGGCAGTTGAGCCAAATTACGATAGAAGGTAACAGGTAATCGGCCTGCAGGATTATAATCTCCAAACAACACCTCGCCAACAGCCGTTCCTCCAGCCTGCCCCGGATACCATGCCTGAAGAATAGCTTCACACATCCTTGTTTCAGGTTCTAAAGCAATCGGAGAGCCGGAACAGTTTACATAAATAATCTTCTTACCAGCACGGTGTAAAGCAGTGATCAACTCGCGTTGTACCTCAGGAAGTTCGATCTCTGTACGGTCGCCCCGTTTAAATCCGGAAAGGTTAACGCCCATTTCTTCACCTTCAAGACTTGGAGATATTCCACCTGCAAAGATTACAATATCTGCATCTTTAACACTTTCAACAGAGTTCTTAATATCTACATCTTCTTTAAATCCCAGGTCGAAGTTCAATTGCGCATCACTTCTAAGATATTCAAACTCAATCTCCAACTCGTAAGATTTTCCAGCGACAACTTTCATGGCATGGCTTACTTTGCGTGCACCATGTTTATTGGAGAAGCCTTTCACCTCCTCACCATCCACACGGAGACGCCCACCGCCATAGCTGTAAAACTCAAACACAATTTCACCCGACTTATCGGGAGTAAATACACTGTTATAAATAGCAGAGAAATCAGTCAGGTTCACACCGGGAGCAAAAACTGTTGCACCCGAAGTACAAAAACGGAAAGGTGTTGTAATCTGCGCTGTAGCCACTGGATCACCTTCGCGTTTTACATTGTTCCAATACCGGGCACTAAACCCGGTGCCTTCAGGTGATTTACATTGGTTGAATGCACTTTTAATCAATGTTCGTTCTACCCATGGGCAACCTTGTTCGTATATCAATTTATCATTTGTACCCAATGCAGCTTGTATACCATCCAATATGGTCGTTGTATAAGGAGGCATTCCGTTGTAGTTTCCCCACTGCATCACCGAGTCATTCGCATTCGGTCCCATTACAGCAACCGTTAATCCAGTTCCGCGTTTCAATGGAAGAATATCGTTTTTGTTCTGTAGCAACGTCATCGACTTACGGGCAATATCCAACGCCAGTGAATCATGTTTTGCCGATGCAACTACCGAGAATGGAATCTTCGTCCAGGAAACCTCTTTCAAATTGTCCATCTCTCCTAGTTCAAACCGGGCTTTCATTAGGCGGATAACAGAGACATCCACTTCCGACTCTGCGATCAAGCCTTTCTGTACGCTCTCAACCAAGGCTTTGTAGCTAGAACCACAGTCCAGATCTGTACCTGCTACCACGGCAGCCGCCGAGGCCGAAGCTGCATCGGGGTGTGTATGGTGTCCACGATCATTATAGAAATCGGCTATAGCTCCACAATCGGCAACAACGATGCCATCAAATCCCCACTCATCACGTAGAATTTGCATGAGCAAACGATTGCTTCCACAACAGGGATCGCCTTCATAACGATTATAAGCACACATCACCTCTTTTACTTTTCCCTCTTTAACCAGTACCTCAAAAGCAGGCAGATACGTTTCGTACAAATCACGTGGATTGATGTTCTCAGCATTGAAAGAATGCCTGTTCCACTCCGGACCGGAATGCACGGCAAAGTGTTTGGCACAGGCATGTAGCTTGTCATACTTCTCTCCACCAGAACCCTGAAGGCCTTTCACAACCATTACCCCCATTCTACCAGTCAGATAAGGGTCTTCTCCATACGTCTCAATGCCTCTTCCCCAACGTGGGTCACGGAAAATGTTGACGGTTGGTGTCCACATCGTTAACCCCTGATAACGTTCATAACTGTTTTGAGAAGCATAATATGTGTTCTTAGCACGAGCCTCATCAGACACTGCTTCGAAAACATGAAACACGGTAGCGTCATCGAACGATGCCGCCATTCCAATAGGTTGAGGGAATACGGTAGCCAACCCGGCACGGGCAACTCCATGCAGTGCTTCATTCCACCAATTATAGGGTTTGATACCCAACCGTTTTACTGCGCTTGAGCCATCCACCATAAGTTGTGCTTTTTCTTCCAGTGTTAATTGTTTCACCAGATACTCAGCACGCCGTTCGGGTGATAAGGATGTGTTTTTATGGGAAGTATCACAACCCACTAAGAGTAAATAAGGGAGTAAAAAAACAAGTATTCTTTTCATGCCTGAAATATTATGATGGTGCAAAAATTTCACATTATCACTTTTGTATCTTTATGTTCTTGTTTCGGGTTCCGGTAATAGAAATGGCATCTGCCACATTGGCTTGATAGGTCAAACCGGGGGTGGTAAAGTCTTTCACGTTTTCCAATATCAAAGCAGGTCCTTTCTCTATATTCAGGTGAACATTCTCGAACGTTATGTTGGTTGATTCCGATAGTTCAGCACCATACATAGCTGTTATCGTAGCGTTCTGTATCTTAATATTCTGAATATTCATTTCGGGAATACCAATGAAATACATCGCTTTATTGGCATTCCGACAAGTTATGTTTTTAATCGTAATATCCCTGAAAACAGGCGTTGTTTCGTCAACCTCTGGGATAATATCTGTTGGCTGAGTGAAATAGTAGAGACTGAACGACAGGGGTTCATGGACAATATTGAGCATATTAATATTATCAATATAAATGTGTTCAACAACGCCACCGCGCCCACGTGCGCTTTTAAAACGCAACCCTATATTTGTTCCAATAAACTGGCAATTCGTTACGGATATGTTCCGAACACCACCCGACATCTCACTACCTACCACAAAACCACCATGTGCTTTAAACACCCGGCAATTATCGACAATTACATTCTCTGTTGGACGACCTCGACGACGGCCATCTTCATCCCTACCCGACTTGATGCAAATGGCATCATCGCCCACATCAAATCCGCAGTTAACCACCAGAGCGTTTTTACACGATTCCAAATCCAAACCATCTCCGTTTTGCGAATAAGAAGGATTGCGCACTTCTATACCATCAATAATCAGGTTTTCACACATCAACGGATGAATGTTCCAACTGGGAGAGTTTTCGAACAAGACGCCTCCGAGCCATACATTCTTACAACCAATCAGACTGATCATGACCGGGCGCAACAATTCTTCTTTGGTCGGTATCCATAGTTGGGGTTCTTTTAATACGCCACCAGAATTAACCACCTCTTTCCAATGGCTCTCGGTTACTTTGGATTTCTTCAACGGCCTCCACGCATCTCCCGAGCCATTGATTGCACCTTTGCCTGTGATAGCAATGTTCTCCAAACCGTTTCCTGATATGGGCGACTGGCAACGATATGTATTCGATCCTTCATATACAGTTTGAACCACCGGATACAGATCATAATCGGGTGAAAAAAGAATGAGAGCGCCCTGTTCCAAATGAAGGTTTATATTAGACTTTAAAACGATAGGGCCTGTAAGCCAAATACCCGATGGTACGTTTACCGTTCCTCCACCTTGGGTAGAGACATGGTTTATGGCTGTATTGAATGCCTCTGTGTTGAGTGTAATACCGTCCGGAATAGCTCCATAGTCTGCTATAGAAACAAGATAATCCGGGAAAACGGGTTTTTGCAGTACAGGCATTTCAAAAGGTAAATCCTTGTATAGATAATCGTAATTGCCTGCCTTGATGCATTGTGAGAAACAGGTTGCAATTACTAAAAGGAACAAATATGTTTTATTCATTAAACTTTTCATATTATTGATTTAATTTTATCGGGCACCGTTAATTCCATGCCCGCTATGCAAAAATAGATCTTATATATTATCCGAACGGGGTACAACCTGTTTTGAAAGGTGTACTTTCAATTAATTGGCAGGTGGAAAAACAAATTATTTATTCTCCTTTTCAGGTCAATACACCGAATACCAGTTATACTTCCATCTTTTTTTTCTATCTTTGGATAAGCCTACTTAATGAGTTACCATGAAACGATCAATCATTTTTTTACTTTATGTTTCACTTTATGCCTTCGCCTTTTCTTCATTATGTGCACAGCCCATTTGCCAGGTGAAGGAATATTCCGTTAATGACGGATTGGGCCAAAGCATAGTAACTGATATTCTGCAAGACCGTAAGGGCTTTCTATGGCTCAGCACATGGAACGGACTTAATAAATTCGATGGGTACACGTTTAAGAATTACAAGACTTCATCCCAAAAGGAATATTCACAAACCAATAACCGCATTACCTTCACAGCCGAAACGCTGGACGGGAACATCTGGTGCCTGACTTACGATAGCAGAGTGTATATATTTGACCGCCAAAAGGAACTCTTCGTTGACGTACTAAAACCTATTGAAACCGAAATACAGAGAAATAATCTGGTGAGACATTTATATACGTTCAATAACGGGGTGGCCTGGGTGGTATGCGATGAAGGGTACTGTTTCAGGGTAACGGAACTGGAGTATCAGGAAAAAAAAGGGATTAAACTCTACAATACATTCAATGGACGATTAAAAGGAAATCAAATACTGAATATATATCAGGATTCTGATGAGGACGAATGGATACTGACGAATAAAGGAATTACGATTGTAGGGAATAAGAAAATAAACAGCGACTTCCCTTTCAAGTTCATTTGCGAACACCACGATAAGACCTATCTGATATCAACATCCGACAAACTGGCTACTTATATTCCGGAAACCGAAAGTATCCGGTTTATTGAAATACCTTTTTCGATAAGCACCATTTTTTCGATATCGACTATTAAAGAGAACCTGCTTGCGCTCACCACCGATAATGGTATTGTTCTGTTCAATCCGGATCAAAACACCTTCCAACACATAGATATCCGGTTACAAACTCAACCTTCCAATCAGGCCTTATCCATATACGAAGACAAGGAAGGCGAATTTTGGGTGTTCTCGACCACTCCGGGTGTTATACGCATCAATCTGGAAACAGGAGAGAAGCAACACCTTTATACACCGGAGAAAGAAATTGTAGATCATCATGGAAGAGACAGTAAGAATTTTATTTTTGAGGACAATCAGGGTACGTTATGGGTGCTACCTTTCAAAGGAAACCTTAGTTACTTCGACAGGCAGAAGAAGGAACTGAAAACGTTCTATACCGATCCGAATAATCCTAAGTCGGCTTTCACGCCTTTGATACGATACTTTAATGCAGACAGGCAAGGCAACCTATGGATAATGAGTGCCCGGGGAATAAAGAAAATGAGTTTCTATCCTCAAAACTTCAACCTGAAACAAGTAGATGACAAGGGGGTGGAAACACGCGCCTTTCTATTGGATAATGATAATCGCTTTTGGGTAGCCTGCAAAAGTGGATTCATACGCATATATAATCCTGACGGCACGTTGAAAGGATATCTCACACCCCAAGGAAAGATTACTACGAACAAGGTTAAATTTGACGTGAGTGTATATTGTTTCCAGAAAGACAATACCGGAACCATCTGGATGGGATCAAAGGGGCACGGACTTTTCCAACTGCAGGAAGGGCATAAAGATTCATTTATCATCAAAAATTATAAGCACAACGATGATAGCAAGTATAGCCTGAATTCGAACGACATATATACTATCTTTACAGATAGCCAATCCAATACCTGGATCGGGTGCTACGGAGGGGGCTTAAATCTTATCCGAAGGAATGCAACAGGAGAGATTCATTTCATCCACTACCAGAATGAACTAAAGAATTTCCCTACCGAAGGTTTCCTGAATGTACGAACCATAACAGAAACTTCCGACAGCGTCATACTGGTAGGAACGACAAGAGGAATTATTTCGTTCTCCAATCGGTTCAATCAACCGGAAGAAGTGAAGTTTTACCAGAACAAGTATAACACGGACGACAAACCGGGGTTGGTGGGCAACAATGTGATGCATATTTTCACCGATAGCCGTAAAAACACGTATGTATTGACCTTTACGGGTGGAATTAACAAGATTATTTCAAAGAACTTACTGAGCGATTATCTTGAATTTAAATCCTATACCGCCCAGAACGGACTGTCGTCAGACCTTGTTCTGTCGATGATTGAAGATGAAGGTGGGCAGCTTTGGGTGGTGTCCGAGAATGGCCTGTCCTTATTTAACCCGGAACAGGAAACGTTCGACAATTATGATAAAACCTTCCGCCAATACGATTTCAACTTTACAGAAGCCATCCCAGCATTCAACGGAAAAAAGCAACTGGTGTTTGGAACAGATATGGGTATGTTGGAAATTGATCCTGCTAAACTTAAAAAGAACGAGTACGTACCTCCTATTGTGTTTACTGATCTGAAGATTCACGGGAAGCAAACTTTTGAACCGATTGACGATTTGAAAGAACTGACATTCAGTCCGTCACAACGAAACATTACCATATATTTCTCTGCACTCGACTATATCAATCCCGAAGAAATCCAGTATGTATATCGGCTAAAGGGCCTGGAGGAACAATGGAACAACAGTGAGAAGAACCGGTCGGCCAGCTACATCAACCTACCGGCAGGAAATTATAAGCTAGAAGTCAGATCGACCAACAGCGATGGGGTATGGGTGGACAATATACGTACGCTGTCCATAAAAACACTCCCCACCTTCTGGGAAACCGGATGGGCATGGCTGATTTATATTATTGCATTTATTCTTTTCACGGGAGCAATTGTTTATATCCTTTTTTATATTTATCGTCTACGCCATCAAGTGAATGTTGAACATCAAATATCCGATATTAAGCTACGCTTTTTTACGGATATCTCGCATGAACTACGAACTCCACTGACGCTGATAACAAGTCCCGTAACCGAGGTTCTGGAAAACGAACCTCTATCGCCGACTGCCAGAAAGCACCTGAACCTTGTACACAAAAATACGGAACGGATGCTACGCCTCGTTAATCAGATCCTTGATTTCAGGAAGATCCAAAACCGAAAAATGAAGATACTGGCCGAACGAACGGAACTGGTTTCTTTCATTCAAAAGATCTCGGAAAGCTTCCGGTTAATTGCCGAAGAAAAGCAAATTGACTATGCCTTTGATACCTCTGTGAACGAACTGTTTGTATGGATAGACCGTGATAAAGTAGAGAAAATCATGTTCAACCTCTTATCTAATGCGTTTAAATATACTCTGAACGGCAAAGCCATACGGGTTGGGCTAACGGTGGAAGACGAGAATGTTTCCATTTCGGTGGAAGACGAAGGCTTTGGCATTGCTCCCGAAAAACTCGGATCGTTATTTAAACGGTTCGAAACATTGGCGAAACACAATATCCTGCAACCAACATCGGGCATAGGTTTGTCTCTGGTTAAAGAGTTGGTCGAAATGCATCATGGCCACATCGAGGTGAAAAGTCAGTTAGAAAAAGGAAGTATTTTCTGTGTAACTTTACCACTAAACCGTGCGGTTCTCGAAAAGGATGACCAAATTGAATTGATATTGGCCGACTCTCCGGATCGGCAAGAAATGATTATGCCTATTCCCATAGAGCCGGAAGAAATACCCGAAGAAGAAGAAGACGGACAGGTGACAGGAGAATTGCAAACGATACTCATCGTTGAAGATAATGTAGAACTAAAGAACCTGCTCAAAACCATTTTAAGTGGCAAATATCACATCATAGAAGCTTCGAACGGTGAAGAAGGACTTCATAAAATATGGGAAACCTTACCCGATATGATTATCAGTGATGTGATGATGCCGGTGATGGATGGGATTGAAATGATACGGCAAATAAAGAGCAATAAGGATATATGCCACATTCCGATTATTGTTCTTTCGGCCAAATCTTCGTTGGACGACCGTATCCAAGGGCTTGAAAACGGCATAGACGATTACATCACAAAACCCTTCAGCTCGTCTTACCTAAAAGCACGCATTACCTCCTTGTTTGCCCAACGCAAGCAACTGCAAGAGACATTCATGAATAAGTTGCTAGAAAACGGTTCTTTCGATTCAAGCATGCTGGAACCGTCCAAGCCGCAAATGATGCCGCACGATGAGATGTTCATCAAGCAAATGATGGACTTTATGGAGGAACAAATGGATAATCCGGCCTTAGTGATCGATGACTTTGCAAGCAAACTATCCCTAAGCCGAAGTGTATTCTACCGGAAACTAAAAACGATCACCGGACTAACACCCGTAGATTTTATCCGAGAAATTCGGTTTAAACGAGCGGTTCAACTCATTGAGAATGGTTCTTACAACTTTTCCCAAATTGCTTATATGACGGGATTCAATGACCCGAAATACTTTAGCAAAAGTTTTAAAAAGTACACGGGTGTTACACCAAGCGAATACAAGGACAGACATGAGCAACATTGTTCAAAACACACCAAGAGGACGTAGGCGTCCTGTCGGTAAAATGTAGGTATTTTCTTACGAGCGTGTCGGAAATTAATGCTAATTTTGCACTGCTATTTTTAAAATAAACTTCTAGTCCAAATGCACGTTGCATTTCTCCCAAATGCAACGTGGTAATTTGAAAATGCAACGCGCATTCGAGAAAATGCAACGCGCATTTAGGGTGATACAACGTTGCTAACGGGTTACGTCAAACCGATAAATTTTTAAAATAAGAAGAATTTATAACATAAAACGAACAACAATGAACAATTTCGTCTTTCAAAACCCTGTAAAGCTCATTATGGGCAAAGGTACAATTTCACAATTAGCAAACGAAATACCAGCAGGAAAACGTGTTATGATCACTTTCGGTGGTGGAAGCGTTAAAAACAACGGTGTATACCAACAAGTTAAAGAAGCTACAAAAAACTTTTATACTGTAGAGTTCTGGGGAATTGAACCCAACCCCACTATTGAAACATTGCGCAAAGCCATCTCTTTGGGTAAAGAAGAAAAGATTGATTTCCTGCTTGCTGTGGGCGGCGGTTCAGTAATTGATGGTACAAAATTGATTTCTGCCGGATTATTATATGATGGTGATGCGTGGGAGCTTGTGCTCAAAGGAGGAGCTAAAAATACAGTACCATTAGCAACCGTACTTACACTTCCGGCAACAGGATCCGAAATGAATAATGGCGCGGTAATATCCCGAAAGGAAACAAAGGAGAAATTTTCATTCTTTGCTGATTTTCCTTTGTTCTCTATTCTTGATCCTCAGGTTACTTTTACTTTGCCTGATAATCAAATAGCTAACGGATTGATTGATACCTTCGTTCATGTGGCAGAACAATATCTTACCGTAACCGGAGAATCGAGATTGATGGATCGATGGTCGGAAGGTATATTGCAAACCCTAATTGAAATCGCGCCAATCATTAAAGCTGATAAACACAACTACAATGTAATGGCAGAGTTTATGTTATGTGCCACCATGGCGCTTAACGGATTCATTGCTTTGGGTGGAGTTACTCAAGATTGGGCTACTCATATGATTGGGCATGAACTCACTGCATTACACGGACTTTCTCATGGGCATACGCTTGCTATTGTTCTACCCGGGATGATGAATATTCTTCGTGAAAGCAAAGGCGATAAGATTATTCAATACGGAGAACGGGTTTTTGGCATAACAGAAGGAACCCGCGAAGAACGTATTAATACCGCGATTGCCAAAACAGATGAGTTTTTCCGTTCGCTGGGTGCAACCACACGGTTGGGCGAAGAAGGAATCGGAAATGATACCATCAATGAAATAGAACGCAGATTCAATGAGAGAGGTTGTGCGTTTGGCGAGAAAGGAAATGTGGATGGTGCAATGGCGAAACGGATTTTGCTAGATAGGTTGTAGAATTTTTAAGTACACCAATTTTGTTCCATAAATAAAAATATATTTGTACTTTTGCAGCATTGCGGCAAATCGATTACAGAATTGAGAGTAAGGGCAAAAAAAATGCCGCATTAATGCTTAATACTCACTTCTTAATTCTAAATTCATAACAACCCTATAAATAAATTATTAATGAGTTTATTTTCCAAATTATTCGGTAAAGAATCCGGTAACGGCACAGTGGGAGATGTGGAAGATTTTGCTCTGCTCACCCGTGTTTATTTCCAATCGGTTATCGCAGTAAACCTTGGCATCACCAATATTAATTTCGTTCCGGATGTTGCTACATTTAAAAGACTGTTTAAAGTTCCTACTCAAGGTGGCAAGTTAGGTTTAGGAGAAAAATCGAAATCCCGTAAAATGTTGATGCAAGATTATGACCTGAGTGAAAGCTTCTTCAAGGAAATTGACGCATCGGTTAAAAAGAACTGTAAAAATCAAAATCAGGTACAGTCTTATCTAGCATTATTCCAGGGTTTCTCTAACGATCTTATGATGCTAATGGGCAATTTGATGCAATGGAAATTCCGTTTACCGGGAATATTTAAGAAGGCATTGTATGGTATGACCGAAAAAACAGTTCATGATATAGTTACTAAAAAAGTTTGGAAGAAAGACGATGTACACAAAACAGCTGCTGCTGTTCGTAATTATAAAGAACGTTTGGGATTCTCGGAGCAATGGATGACGGAGTATGTTTACCACATCATTGTACTGGCCAAAAAGGACTCCAAGAAGAAAAAGAACGAAGACTAGCCACATAATCCTTTAAAAAAGGAAAAAGAATTATAAAGAATATCACATATAAAGGAGCAGAAATTTAACATTTCTGCTTTTTTTGTTATATTTATGGGAATTTTGAAAACAACAAAGCTCTCGTAATCACTAATATATTTATTTCCTATTTATTAAGCTGTCATTTTATAATGACAAAAACAAGTCATCCAGAGTCTATATCACTTTAAAAGGTGAAACCATTCAACCATTGTGCTTATGAAACAAAAGAAATTGCTATCACTTAATTTTTTTCAGTTAAAACAATCGTACCGGTTTAAATTACCCCGACTATATGCTTTAGCCACAGAAGCTATAAATGAAAATGATTTTAAAATTAAACTGAAGGAATACCTTTCCGATTGTTTGGAAAGCGAAGTGAGCAGGCAACTTCTAAACCTTTTAAATAATGATGGAAAAGTTGTATTTGAACTTTCCACAGAAGAAAACATAAGAATCGAAACGATCAGCTTACTTTGGAGATTTATCAACAATCAATTGCCCAAAGAATTTGATAATACGGACTTATTTATTGACTTATTTAATCAGTTTGAAAGATTAGAACAGTTTGAAACACCCAAACCGGGTATGCTGAAGGTAAAAAGTCGCACTGAACGATGGTCAACCGGCCTGGATGAAGAAGTGATCCGAGTACGTGAAGGAAATAAAGAGCGGATGATTTCTTTACTTATCACTAAAATAGAAGCCAGAAAAGGAACTCAATCCCGCTATCAATTTCCGGATGGGGTAACGGAGGATGAAAAAAAAGACATGGTAAATAAATGGTGGGATTCATCGCGTTTCCATCTTTCCATGGCAATAAAAGGGCCGAATGAATTAAACCGATTTTTGGGCAATTCATTACCAGAAGAAACGATGCAACTATTAGCCAAAGCCAGAAAAAAAAAGATTCCTTTCTTCGTAACACCCTATTATTTATCATTACTTAACACCACTAAAGAAGGATATAACGATGAAACCATCCGCAGTTATATACTCTATTCGCCCGAATTAGTGGATACATACGGAAATATTCGCGCCTGGGAAAAAGAAGATGTAGTAGAACCCGGCAAACCAAATGCAGCGGGCTGGCTTTTGCCTAATGCAAATAATATCCATCGCCGATATCCGGAAGTTGCAATTCTTATACCCGATACTATAGGAAGAGCCTGCGGCGGTTTATGCGCGTCATGCCAACGAATGTACGATTTTCAAAGCGAGCGGCTCAATTTTGATCTGGCTTCTCTTGTTCCCAAAGAAACATGGGAGAAAAAACTTCGCCGGCTAATGAATTATTTCGAAGAAGATAAGCAACTACGGGATATTCTAATTACAGGTGGAGATGCGTTGATGAGTCAAAATAAAACATTGCGTAACATTCTTGATGCTGTATATAAAATGGCTGTACGCAAACAACGGGCGAACTGGGAACGGCAGTCGGGTGAAAAATACGCAGAGTTACAACGCGTACGTCTTGGTTCTCGTTTATTAGCTTATTTACCTATGCGAATAGACGATGAACTGATTTCTATATTACGGGAGTTTAAAGAAAAAGCTTCGGAAATAGGTGTAAAACAATTCGTAATACAAACGCATTTTCAAAGTCCGTTAGAGATCACTCCACAAGCAAAAGAAGCTATTGTTAAAATATTATCCGCGGGCTGGATTATCACCAATCAATTGGTATATACGGTAGCGGCATCGCGTCGTGGCCATACCACACGGCTTCGGCAAACACTTAACAGCCTGGGGGTATTGTGCTATTACACTTTCTCGGTAAAAGGTTTTAAAGAAAACTATTCGGTATTTACTCCTAACAGCCGCTCCATACAAGAACAGAAAGAAGAAAAAATAGCCGGAAAAATGACATTATGCCAACAGGAAGAACTGGTTTCGAAACTGGAGAAAGGAGAAGATATTCAAGGGCGCATTCGCGGATTTATGAAGAAACACCATTTACCCTTCCTTGCTACTGATAGAAGCGTATTAAATTTACCAGGAATAGGTAAAAGTATGACCTTCACCACAGCAGGTATAACCGAAGAAGGTAAACGCATCTTGAAGTTCGAACATGACAATACCCGCAAGCACAGTCCGATAATTAAACAAATCAGCGATGTCTATATTGTTGAGAACAAGTCTATTGCTGCTTATCTCCGCCAATTAGAAAGCATGGGAGAAGATAGTGAGGAATATGCAACTATATGGGAGTATCTATCGGGTAAAACAGAACCCCGTTTCCGCATTTACGAATATCCTAATTTTAATTTTCTGGTAACGGATAAATTCAGTAATATTGAAATAAACACCTGAGATAACAATAAAAGTAAAGAATGATATGCAGCGTATCTTCGGGATAATATTTTATTTAATAACAAGAACAAATTACGGTGCCGATTATTTTTAAAATAATTTTCAGTTTTCCATTTTCAACTTTCAACTAATTCACTATCTTTGCAGCCGCAAACACGGGAGTAGCTCAGTTGGTAGAGCACTGGTCTCCAAAACCAGGTGTCGGGAGTTCGAGCCTCTCCTCCCGTGCAAGATCGCAATCAAAAGTACCACATGAAAATTCTCTATATAATACTTGGTTCCATTTCTTTAGCTTTAGGTATTGTTGGTGCTTTTCTGCCTTTACTTCCTACCACTCCTTTTTTACTTTTAACAGCCGCACTCTATTTTCGGGGTTCACCAAGATTATATAATTGGTTACTGAATCATAAGCATTTAGGGCCGTACATACGCAACTTCAGGGAGAATAAATCAATTCCACTTCGAGCAAAAATAATATCCGTTTCATTACTTTGGATAACAATTCTTTTTTGCATATTTTTTGTTGTCGAACCGTTATGGATAAGAATTTTACTACTCGTAATAGCCACTGGGGTAACTTATCATATTCTATCTTTTAAAACCCTGAAGAAAGAAAATAGAGGCAAACAATAACTTTGAGTTTATAAATCGGTGTAATAAGTACTAATTTTCAATGAAAAATTTTTGTAATAAGAAGGTAAATTGTATTTTTGTATACAATTTGGTGTAGAATGAAAGAAGAAGAAAGAAAACTGTTAGCTACTTTCGAATCCAGCCTGAGACTGTTAATGCATAAGCATGACGAATTAAAAAGTAAATGTGCCGATCTGGAAAAACAACTTGAAGATCAAAGCAAGGAATTAGACCTGGCCAGAAAAGATTTTAAAAGGTTGGAAGCAAACTACACTAATTTAAGATTAGCCCAGACAATCAACCTTAACGGAAACGATGTGAAGGAAACAAAATTGAGATTGTCGAAATTAGTGCGTGAAGTCGATAAATGCATCGCTTTATTAAATGAATAAAACGCAATAAGATGCATGACGATAAGATAAAGATAAATCTGCAAATAGCTGATCAAAACTATCCGTTATGGATAACCCGCTCGGAAGAAGAAGCGGTGAGAAAGGCTGCGAAGCGGGTAAATATGAAACTGAATCAGTACCGGGAAAGATTTCCATCGGTTGGTTCCGAACGATTACTAGTCATGGTGGCTTATGACTTTTCTCGGGAGAACCTCGAACTGGAAAACCGGAATGATACAATGCCATATACTGAAAAGGTGAAACAATTATCAGAAGAATTAGAAGATTATCTGAGAAAAAAGTAACTTTATTTAGGACTTAAAAACTTTATGCACTGCTTCTTGTGCTCATTACAAAAGTATGAGTACTAGGGTAGTGCATTTTTTATATATAATTTAATAACAAAAATAACAATGACAGTAACAATAGTATTATCCATTGTATGCTTCATTGTAGGAGGAGTTTTGGGATATACATTATTTAGATATATACTGAAATCCAAATACAACAGCACAATAAAAGAGGCTGAAATAGAAGCAGAAGTGATAAAAAAGAACAAATTACTTGAAGTCAAGGAAAAGTTTCTCAATAAAAAAGCCGATCTTGAAAAAGAAGTTGCTGCCCGAAATCAAAAAATTCAGCAGGCAGAAAATAAATTGAAACAACGGGAATTGGTAATTAATCAGCGCCAGGAAGATGTTCAACGCAAGAAAGCTGAGGCCGAAGCTGTAAAGGAAAACCTTGAAGCGCAACTCGTTATTGTTGACAAGAAAAAAGACGAGTTAGACAAACTACAACAACAGGAAAGAATAAAACTTGAAACCATTTCCTCTCTTTCTGCTGATGAAGCAAAAGAAAGATTGGTTGATTCTTTGAAAGAAGAGGCGCAAACCATGGCACAATCATTCATCAATGATATTATGGACGATGCCAAACTAACCGCCAATAAAGAAGCTAAACGCATTGTTGTACAAACCATACAAAGAGTGGCTACCGAAACCGCTATTGAGAATTCGGTAACCGTATTCCATATTGACTCTGATGAAATTAAAGGCCGTATCATCGGTCGCGAAGGACGTAATATCCGCGCATTGGAAGCAGCAACCGGCGTTGAAATCGTTGTTGATGATACTCCTGAAGCTATTGTTCTTTCGGCTTTCGACCCCGTACGTAGGGAGGTAGCACGTTTGGCACTTCACCAGCTTGTAACAGATGGACGTATCCATCCCGCGCGTATCGAAGAAGTGGTGGCTAAAGTGCGTAAACAAGTAGAAGAAGAGATCATTGAAACCGGTAAGCGTACCACCATTGATCTGGGTATTCATGGACTTCACCCTGAGTTGATTCGTATCATCGGTAAAATGAAATACCGTTCATCTTATGGACAAAACTTACTGCAACATGCGCGTGAAACAGCAAACCTATGTGCCGTAATGGCTTCCGAGCTCGGATTAAACCCCAAAAAGGCTAAAAGAGCCGGCCTACTGCACGATATAGGTAAAGTGCCCGATGAAGAGCCCGAACTACCACATGCTTTACTGGGTATGAAGCTGGCAGAGAAATATAAAGAAAAACCGGATATCTGTAATGCGATTGGCGCTCATCATGACGAAGCAGAAATGACTAGTCTACTAGCTCCTATTGTACAGGTTTGTGATGCTATATCGGGTGCACGCCCAGGAGCACGTCGCGAAATCGTTGAAGCATACATCAAACGCTTAAACGATCTGGAGCAGTTGGCAATGGCTTACCCGGGAGTTACCAAGACATATGCTATTCAGGCAGGACGCGAGCTTCGCGTTATTGTTGGCGCTGACAAGATCGATGATAAGCAAACAGAAAACTTATCAACCGAAATAGCCAAGAAGATACAGGACGAAATGACTTATCCAGGTCAGGTAAAGATCACTGTGATCAGAGAGACTCGTGCAGTAAGTTTCGCAAAATAAAAAAAACATTCATTAATTTAACCGCAGAGTTATGCGAATTTCACAGAGTTTTTATTAACCGGTTTTATAAAAAGCTCTATGTTAATCTGCATAACTCTGCGGTTTATTTATAACAACACCTATGGTATTTGAGATTTGTGCTAACTCGTTAGAAAGTTGTTTAGCAGCCCAGCAAGGCGGCGCGCAACGTGTTGAATTATGTGCCGGGATTTCTGAAGGCGGTACAACCCCCTCATTAGGTGAAATAGTTATTACCAGAAATTTGTTGGATATAAAACTCCATGTTATAATACGTCCACGGGGTGGAGATTTTCTTTACTCTCAAGATGAAAAGGAAATCATGTTAGCAGACATCGTAATGGCTCGCAAGGCAAGGGTGGATGGCTTAGTTTTTGGATGTTTGAATAAAGATGGGGAAATTGATATTGAGTTTACAAAAGAACTTATTGATACTGCTGAGGGACTACCCATAACTTTTCACCGCGCATTTGATCAATGCAGAGATCCTTTTAAAGCTCTGGAACAACTCATAGAATTAGGATGTAACCGCATTCTCACTTCAGGACAACAACCTACGGCCGAACAAGGTATTCCTCTACTAAAAAAGCTCATTAAACAGGCAAATAATAGAATTATTATTATACCAGGTAGTGGAATCAATGAAAATAACATCCGTTTAATTGCGGAGGAAACCGGTGCTAAGGAACTCCATTTCTCTGCCCGCGAACCTAGGAAAAGCGAAATGCACTATTATAATCCTAACATTTATATGGGTACATCACCACAGGATGAATATACTTTAAACGTTACAACAGCGGAAAGAGTTAGAAGAACCATTGAACAATTGAGCATTTAAGTTCAAAAGATTAAGCACTCTATTTGTAATATTTTTGTAACACTTGCACAATAAACCGTATCAAAAGACATTTTTGAGATAGAAAACGATAATTTTTTATGTTGTAAAACATATTTTTGGGGAATTATTCGTACCTTTGCATTGTTATTAGAAGCAAATAACGTATTAACAACAACTCTTCAATGCGTGAAGAGTGAAAATGAAAGGTATTTATTATGAAAAAAATGTCTAATGAAATCATGATGCTTCAATATCGCATAAGGCGGTATCAAGCAATGGGAAATGGAACCATGTGCCAATTATTAAATGGCAAACTCCAAAAACTGCTTTCAAAGCAGTAATTTTAAAAACAAGTAACTTAAATATTATCAGAAAGGAGCCTACGGGCTCCTTTTCTGTTTATAGAAGAGCTATGATCACCAATCGCTGAATTCAAAACTTAATTGCTCCCATATAGCGCTCTTACCTTCAAAATCTTCTGTGGGATGCGAAACAGATAAACCGATTAACCTTATCGGATTATTTTCAAATTCAACTTCACTCAATAATCTTTTGGCAATGGGCAAAATCACACCTAAACTCGTTAACTTTTGAGATTGAGTAAGGCTTCGGGTTATCTGATTAAAATCATGGAATTTTATTTTCAATGTTAGTGTATTACCTATAAAACCACTTCTTTCCAGCCTCCCAACTAATTCTTTCGCCACATGGTATAGCTCAATTGTTACCGCCGAACGCTGTGATATATCTTTTTCCAGTGTCCGTTCGCAGCCAACTGATTTACGTATACGTACTGCTTCCACTTCCCTATTATCGATTCCACGAGAAAATTCATAATATAATTTACCCGCCTTTCCGAAGTGCCTGTTTAACATATCGAGGGAACAGGCACGCAATAATTCACCGTTATGCACGCCAAGACTATGCATCTTTTTAGCAGTTACCGGGCCTACTCCCCAAAACGACTCAATGGGTAAACTAGAAATAAAATCGAAAGCTTGATTGGGATGAATAGTACAAAGACCATCCGGTTTTCTATAATCTGATGCTATCTTTGCCAAAAACTTATTATAAGAAACCCCTGCCGAAGCAACCAAATTAAGTTCATCGCGAATCTTTTGTTTGATCTCACGGGCTATGTCAACTGCCAACTCAATTCCTTTCTTGTTTTCCGTAACATCCAGAAAAGCTTCATCAAGGGAAAGGGGTTCAATGATATCGGTATATTCTTGCATAATACCATGTAAATGGCGTGATATTTCTTTGTAAACATGCCCTCTTCCCGGCACAAAGATCAACTGCGGGCAGAGTTTCTTCGCTTTCAGAGAAGGCATGGCCGAACGAACACCATACTTCCGGGCTTCGTAGCTTGCAGCTGCTACCACTCCCCGTTGCTCAGAATAGCCAACAGCCAAAGGTTTTCCTCGTAGTTCCGGATTATCTCTTTGCTCCACAGATGCATAAAAAGCATCCATATCAATGTGTATGATCTTACGTTCCATAATTCAAGATAAAATTAGGGTATTCTTTTCAGATAAATAAGAGTTTCGGAAGAATAATTATTCGTTTACGTAAAAAAGGCAGTGTAAAATAGCATTTTAGCAAAGAGGAAAACAGACCAAATAAAGGATTGAGATTCTAATTACATCAAAACACAATTCTTATTGTACTTGAATTGTGCTTTGATAATTATTATCTAAATCAAGAACTTAAGAAAACGAGAGTAAATTGTAAATTGCAAGATTACAATTAAAAATTATAATGTATTGCTGTTAAAAAATTAACACCTCTTAATGGAAAAGATGTATAAGAAGAAGCTAATTCACTGTAACTGGTATTTTCATACAATTTACAATTAAAAATATTTCGACACAGCAATTCCGCTTCCCACTTACCTTTTTTGTAATTTGCTTTTGCATCCATAAATAAATAATTCGTAGAGCTATTTGTCGTGTTTTTCCTATAACTATATTCTGTCGACAATGAAAAGTATAAGTATTGGGAAGGAATAAAATATCCAATAATATTGGAGCGTATATTTTCAGATTTTCTTATGGAATTTTTCTCATCATCCAACAAGGATTTATTCCATAATACTTTAGCTTCCAAATTCAACCAAGAAGTTATCTTACTATCTATTTTAGTTTCAACACGATAACTTTTCACTTTTAACGGATATAATTGCTGCTGCTGATAAAGGGAAGATACTGTCTCCGTATATCCAGTTGTAACTGAAAAATTAGTATACAGGAAATCTATAAATTTAGCCAATGAAGAGGTAAGAATCTTCATATTTCTATTATTGGATTGTAGCGACCTATATGCAACAATATGGTTATTGGTAAACTGATTACCCGAAATTGTATTAACAGTCATCGGGCGATATATGGCAGACAAATGAAAAAATAAAGCATCCAATTGATTTCTGTATGCCAACTGAAAACCGTATGTATCAGAGACACGCTCTTCTAATATTCCACTACCAAGTTGTGATATCTGATAATCCTTCATTACTGGAGAATCAACAAAATCCAATATATCTCCCAACTGTTTTTTATGCGAATAATTGATGGAAGTATTCCAATAATTAGTAATGTCGAAACGTAAGAATACTGATGGGTCAAAAATCCATGTATGATTTTTAAATCTCATATCCCGTTCCATATTAGTACAATTATAATAAGTGTATGAAATTGGCATAGAAATTTTTAATTTCACTTTATTAGGGGTATAATTATACTGTGGACGCAACTGAACATCATATCTTTGATCCCTTAGACGATTCATACTACCATATCCCATTGAGGTAAAGAACGGACTGTTATTCTTTGTTTTGTACGAATTTGCAGAGGCATAGAATTTTGCTCCTAAAATAAAAACTGATTTTAGATACGAAGCTGAAAACTCTGTACCGTTTACTGTATATAACATGGCACGCTTCGCACTTTGATTCATTAGTCCTAAATCTTCCGTTCTCATTTGCAGATTTAATTCTTGCGGTTGCCTAGTATATCTAATATATGAATAAAATGACAATGCATTATTATTTAATCTTTTAACCATGTTCATATTGTTTTGTAAATAGTATGTTGGCATGTCAAATTTTTGAATATTTGTAGAAATATTACCAACTATATCCGAATTTAGATTTTGCCAGTCTGCAAACATATTCATCGAATTACTCATATAAAGTTTATCCGTATTCAACTCCTGAGAAATGTCTAAAGTCACCTTATTATTTTTTATTTGCCCCATATTGTCCTCAACAATTAAATAATGTTCATCCCCCGGAAGAATGTAATCTTTATCTAAATAGATCTTCTGTTTGTTGTGTTCATTCAAGTAAGATGCTGCGACACGCCATTGCACATTGTTTTTTTCCCATAATTGATTATAATTAAAAAGATGTGACTGATTGAAATTATAGCGGTTTGTGGCAATAGGTAATTCTGTTATAGATATACCAGAGAATAAATTTTCTGGAGCTATTGGTATACCCTTTTCCAAATCTTCCACATTTATACCTTGTTCTTCTTGTAAATTTATAAGAAGACTACCAGTATTATTACTCTTATAAGAAAATAGAGACTGCTTTTGTGCTGATAGAAATAATGAAAAAAAATCTGCTATCCAAAGTAGTTCGTCTTTCATTCCCCCTACTCCCCCTTCAATATACCCTACGGGTTTTATACGTTTTTTATCTTTCAACACCAAATTCAATGCTGCCCGATCTGAGTAAGCCAAACCATTCAAAGCCTTGATGGGCTGATGATTTTCATAAATTTGAACACTACTGATAGCATCCGAAGGAATACTATTACTCGCCAGTGAATATTTTTTTCCTAATAAATCTATTCCTTCAATATAAAAGTTGCTAATTGGCTTTCCCTGATACGAAATACTTCCAGTTTCACCAATTTCAATACCAGGCATTTTTTTTAATACATCACTAATAGAACGGTCTTGCTCCCGTTTAAATCTATCCACTCTATAAGTCAATGTATCTCCGACTTTTGTTATGGCAGGAGGGGTAACATAAACTTCATGGAGCATAATTGCGCTTGTCTGCAACGCAAAGTCCTTCATGCAATCTTGATTAGGAATCCTAATTGAATTCGTTTTATAGCCTAAAAAACTGACAGAAAGAAAAAATTCTTTTTCTGAAGAATATAACTTCATCTTATAACTGCCATCTTCCATAGATGACGTATATGCAACCAATTTATTATTATTTGTTGTTATCTTGATTATAGCTCCTACCAATGGCAAACCGTTTTCTTCATCAGAGATTACCCCTGAAATAACAGATTGAGCCCCTACCCAAATAGGAACCATAAATAGAATAAAGGCTGCCAATATTTTCATCAATCGCGTTCTACTGGATTATAGGCGATTTTTTTGCGTATTCCTCCTTCCGGAGTTTTTATTGAAATAATCCTTGGGTCATTTTTTAGCTCGGATAAAGGATTATTCATAGCCCTTGCCTTGGCTACTAAAAATTTAGAACGCACAGTCTTTATCTCTTTGCGATTTTTCTTTCGATATATAGGAGAGAACCAGTTAGGGTGATACAGAGCTGTACATTCATAAATATATTCTTTATTCTCATCCTCTACTTTAAGAATTAATCCCGGTAATCCATGAAATTTCCATGGACCATTATCTACGGCTATTATATCAGTAAACCATGCCACATAATCACGTCCTCGAAAACGACAGACAGCCTTTTTGCATTTATAACCTAAAATTATGGAATCTGTATTAGCTATTATATTCCAATCCATTTGTGGAATACTTTCTTCATAAGAATAAGGATTTATTAATATTTTATCTGTTACTGTATATTTTCCGACAGGCATATTCTTATATATTGATTCAGAATAAAGTCCGTTTCCTCTACTCATCATCCCTTGCATAATAACATTTTTATTCACCCCCTGCTTTTCTTCTGCTAATACAATTGAATCATTTACGAACTCTCTATAATCAGAAAACTTTGAGAATTGTTTTCCAACCTGCAATACCAAATCATAGTTCTGATAATCATTCTTAATTTGAATATCATTTATTACAGACAATCTATAATGCACACACAACAAAGCATTATCTAATGTATCAATAGGAGGCATTAAAGGTAATGAATTTCCGTCCATTCCTTTTATAGCAACTTGAGAATGAACAGATATCGCAAGAAACAAAAATACAATAAATAACTTTATAGTTTTCATGGTTTTTCAAATTCAACAAATAACAACAAAGAGGATATCACCAACATCCTCTCTATTGTTATTTACCACTTATAATATCTCAACATTAAAATATTAACCACATAGATGTGATTCCAGATACATAGCCATATCAACCATTTCTTGCACACTATCAAATTGGTCATTGGCGAATTCAAAAGAATATCCACATGAAGTGTTAATCACAACAGCAAAAGAAGCAACAGATACAATCAGAACTCCAAACAAAAGAATCGCTTTCTTTTTCATAATATTAATTATTAAGTTTGACAATTGTTATTTATCATCCCAACTTACACTAACTTCAGCATAAGTTTATAAATAATTG
>DAIMFE010000024.1:0-34807 GCA_036724805.1 Bacteroides sp. | reverse complement strand
TTTTATGCAAAAAAACGATGCATAGTCCATACAAAAGTCTATATTTGCAGCACAAAATTAATAGAAATGCTTTATACCATATTAATTAGTTTGTTAATAGTTGCTATTTGCCTTATTTTACTGGGAGTAAAGGTTCTTTTTGTTAAGGGAGGAAAGTTTCCCAACACACATGTAAGTGGAAATAAAGCTTTAAGAGATAAAGGCGTTACCTGCGTACAGTCTCAAGACCGTGAAGCTCAAAAGACACACCGATTTTCTTTTGCTGAAATGGAAAAGTCATTAAACGACAGTCTGAATTAATCAATTAAAAACTATCCATATTTAATTTTATTATGAAGAGAAAAAATTACCTTATGAACGGTATCGCGGCTTTCGCAACCATTCTGTTGTTTGCGCAATGCTCCGAAAATGCCGGTAACACCACTAATGCTATATCAGCGGACGGCGGAAGCTCTGTTCCCTCAAACATGAAGATTGCTTTCGTTGAAATAGATTCCCTTATTGTTAAATATAACTTCTGGAATGATTTGAACATGGCTATGGTACAGAAAGAAGAAAATGTACGTGCCACTTTAAATCAGGAAGCCACTAAACTGGATAAAGAAATGCAGGAGTTCCAGCGTAAGATTGAAAACAATGCTTTTGTAAGTCGGGAGAGAGCAGAACAGGAACATGCGCGTATCCAAAAGAAACAACAGGATCTACAGAATCTTCAAAATCGTTTAAGTAATGAATTAGCTACCGAAAATCAAAAGAACAGTTTGATGCTTCGTGATTCTATTAATTCTTTCCTTGATGAATATACAAAACAGCATGCCTATAGCATGATTTTTAGTAAAGCAGGAATAGACAATCTTTTATATGGCGATCCAAAATTTAATATCACACAAGAAGTTGTGGAAGGATTGAACAAAAGATATGGTCCTTCAACAGCAGGTAAATAAAAAAGGATTCTTACATACTAAAAAAGCGACATCATTGATGTCGCTTTTTTAGTATAAATCTATTTCTATTTATATAGTATCAAAGCAGATTGTGCGGAAATATTAGCTTCTTTTCCGTAGATATTCCCCATCCCTTTTTCTTCTATCTTACCATTACTGCATACAATTGTATAGTTACCTTCCGGCATTGCTATCTTCACACTAGAAGTATTCGAATTGAAAGCAACAATAATTTCTTCCCAAGCATCACCGTTGGCATTATCTTTTAACCGGAATGCGATAACGTTATCCTGATCTGTAGGGAGGAATTCAAGATGTTTACGAACCAGGTCAGCATCGGCCATACGAAAAGCCGGATGGTTTTTACGTAATTGTATCAATGCCTTATAATACTGATAAACATCGTTGTTTTTAACTTTTCGGGTCCAGTCGATCGCGTTGATGTTATCAGGGCTTTCGTAACTATTATGAACCCCCTTTTTATCGCGCATCACTTCTTCACCTGCAAAAACAAAGGGTATTCCCTGTGATGTAAATACAACAGTTTGGGCAAGTTTGTCTAATCGGATAAGTTCATCCGGTTTAATCTTCGGTATGCTAGTCCGAAGTCTGTCTACCAAACACATGTCATCATGGCAAGAAATATAACTCATCATTTGGGTAGGTTGAGTAGCCCATGGAACCTTTGTATAATTTACCTCTGAATAATTTACTTGCGGATGTTGAACAGCGCCCACCAAACCAAATTTTACATTTTCTTCGCTACCGGGTAAACCGGCTAGAAAAGCTCCTTTCTCATTGTTATCGAAAGGTCCACGCAAGCCATCGCGCATTTCATCTGAGAAGACCGCAATACCAGGCATCTTGCTGATATTCGCTTTCATTGCAAGAGAATCAGCCGGATACTGTGGAGCCCTTGCCGACCAACCCTCACCATAAATAACAATAGAAGGATCGATAGCATTAACAGCTTTTCGTATTTCATTCATGGTTTCGATATCATGAATTCCCATTAAATCAAAACGGAAGCCATCGATGTGATATTCGTTGATCCAGTAAAGAACAGATTCAATCATATATTTACGCATCATTGCTCTTTCGCTGGCTGTTTCGTTTCCACAGGCAGAGCCATCAGCATACACACCGTTAGCGTTTTTACGATAGAAATATCCCGGAACTGTTCTTTCAAATGCACTGTGGTTAAGATTATAAGTGTGGTTGTATACCACATCGAGAATAACTCCTATGCCCTCAGAATGTAAAGATTGAACCATTTTTTTAAATTCGATGATACGGGAAGCAGGATTGTATGGATCCAAAGAATAAGAACCTTCCGGTACATTGTAATTAACGGGATCGTAACCCCAGTTATATTTATTCTCGGAAAGCTTGGTTTCATCTATGGAGCCGAAATCGTACGAAGGTAAAATGTGTACATGCGTTATACCAAGATCCACCAGATGATCTATACCGGTAGATTGAGTGGTTCCCGGAACAACCGTTCCTTTTTGTGTATACGCAAGATACTTACCTTTCTTATCCACCCCGGAAGACTCGTGAATAGAGAAATCCCGATGATGTACTTCATATACTACCATATCAGCAGGAGATTTTAACAACGGATGTTTATCTTTTTCCCAGCCTTCAGGATGGGTTGTGGCCATATCAATAATAGCTCCCCGATTTCCGTTAACGCCAACCGCGCGGGCATTGATTCCCTGCGTTTCTCCTAACCAGTGATCATCAATTTTAATATTAAATGCATAGAAATTGTTTTTCCAGTCACCTTCAATTTTACCTCTCCATGTACCTTCTTTATCTTGAAGAAGCGTTAATGTTTTTTGTGGACTTCCGCCTTCTCCTTCTTCATAGATCATCACTCTTACATCTTCTGCAGTGGGCGACCACAGCATAAAGGAGGTAGAATCGGGATTGTATTTCATTTCTAATAAATTATCAGAACGAACCGGATATTCATCATACGACTCATATCCACCAGGAGAGCATCCTGATACAGTTACAGCTGTTAGGCCGATAACAGCCAGTTTGTTAAATTTCCTCATATATTTAAGTTTTTGAGTTTTTAAGTTTTTAAGCTTTTGAGTTTACTACAACCACATGGTAACTTAAAAACTCAACAGCTTAAAAACTCAACAACTTATTTTATTCGATCAGGATTTTTGGCTATAAAGTCTTTCCAGCCACCATGCCCTTTTTCAGAAGCCGGTCGCCCCATTTGTAGAAAGTGACAGAACGCAGCAGCAAGTCCATCGGTAGCATCCATGAAAGCAGGCATATCGTTTTTATCAATGTTCAGCATGCGTTGAAGCATGTCGGCTACTTGTTCCTTAGATGCTTGTCCGTTGCCGGTGATTGCCATTTTTATTTTCAGCGGTGCGTATTCGGTAATGGGTATATCCCTACTCAAAGCAGCTGCCATTGCTACTCCCTGAGCCCTTCCGAGTTTTAACATCGACTGAACGTTTTTGCCAAAGAAAGGTGCTTCAATAGCTAATTCATCGGGTAAGTAGCTTTCTATAATGCCTGTTACCCTTTCGAATATTTTACCGAGTTTTAGGTAATGATTTCCATATTTACGAAGATCAATAACGCCCATTGCTAACATTTCGGGCTTTGTTCCTGTAATTCGCAATACTCCGTATCCCATGATTGTTGTACCAGGGTCAATACCAAGTATTATCTTTTCTTTTACGGAACAAATCACTCTATAATCTCCATTAATGTGGGAAAACTAACAACTTTATCTTTAAATATCTTTGTTATTTCCTCATTGTATTTTATTCCTTTTTCGGTATGCCAGCGATGCAGTATGGTAGAGTTTTCAACTTCCCATTGCAGAGAATAGCTATGCCCATCATCATGATGGCTCAGTATACGGCAGAGGCGAGGGGCTTTTAATACTTCATCTCTGCTTATTTCGGGTATAAAGCATTCTTTAATCCAGATTAGAAAATTATCATGCGCTTCATTTTCAACATGATAGGTGGTGTTGTATATAAGCATAAACTCTCTTCAGATTTTTATTTGTACAAAAATAGCAATTAATTAAGAATAATCTATTATATTTGCACCGTCAAAAAAAAGAAAAGGGGGGATTAGCTCATCTGGCTAGAGCGTTAGACTGGCAGTCTAAAGGTGATCGGTTCGAGTCCGATATTCTCCACAAAACGGATTTAAGGCAATCCAAAGAAAATAGTAAAGACTTGAAAGTCAGATTGAATCTGAAATTTCAAGTCTTTTTTGTATTGTTCTGAAAACTCATCATAAGGACTCCCACCTATTTACAAAATAATTGAATAAAGCCTCTTTCTTGTTTTTTACAACATGATAGATAGGTGATAGATAGTGGTTTCGCCCCCAAATGCACGGTTGCATTTGAGAAAATGCAACCGTGCATTTTCGAATTACAACGTTGCTGTTTGGGCAAATGCAACGTGCTATTGAGACAAAAGCAACGTGCTATTGAGAGAAATGAAATCAATAACACTGCACATACCATCATCGATATTATAAAAGCCATCATAAAAATCACCGGTAAATCATCTATAGAAATTGAATAACTATTGTTACATTTGCAAAAATCAACATTAAAAAGGTATAGACAATAAACTTAATCCAATGCTAAAAGCACTCTTCCTTAACAGCAAATTCGTGTTGTTTCTCATTCTCCTTAACGCTCTGATCATTTTTACCCAGGAGTTTAAAGGAGTTCCACCCATATTTTATGTTATAGACAATTTATTTACCATTGCTTTTGTTTTTGAGCTAATCGTAAAAATAAGGTGTTATGGTTTTCAATCCTTTTGGAAAAGCCGATGGAACAGATTTGATTTTATTATTATTTCCATAGCCTTTGTTGGAATGTGTTTAGAATTAATAAGCACAGGAGAATTATATTCAATTACTTTTATAACATCGTTAAGAGTATTGCGAATATTCAAATCTTTTAGATTGATAAAGTTTATCCCCAATGTAAAATCAATTGTAAATGGGGTTAATGAAGCAATTAAAGCATCCTACATTGTGGTTTTGGCCTTTTTGATTTTAATATTTACAGTTTCAGTATTTACATGTAGCATCTATAAAAACATTGCACCCGAGTATTTTGAAAATCCAGTTCTTTCATTGTATTCTATCTTCCGGGTATTCTCCATAGAAGGATGGTATGAAATACCAGACGTAATTGCTGAAAGAACATCAGCAGGCTTTGCCTTCTTCACGAAATTATATTTCGTGCTTATATTGTTTGGAGGCGGAATTCTGGGAATGTCTTTGATAAATTCAATATTCGTAGATGCTATGGTGAGTGATAATAACGATGATCTGAAAGAAGAGATTTCCAAATTAACAGATAAAATAGAATCTCTCTCTCAAGAAATAAAATCATTAAAGTCCGATTACGATAGATCTCTTTGAAGCATGCGATGAAACGATAATTAATGCGTACAGTTTGCCGGTTTCGAAATAATCATTACCTTTGCCTTGTTAATTTTTTAGAGAGAATATAATATGAGTGGCTGTATACAAAAGGAGTGTTTTGTTATCATGCCAATTGAGAGTGAGCGTAAAGGATACGAAACGAACCACTTTCATAAGGTATATGAACAACTGATTAAGCCTGCCATTGAGAATGCGGGAATGATGTCTTTTTATGGAAAATCGTTTAACAACGAAAAGAATCCTAACATGCGGGTTGTTCAAAAAATAATTAACTCGCCGGTGGTTGTATGCGATTTAAGCTCGCTGCATCCTTTGGTCTATTTGGGATTAGGAATAAGAAGAATTTACAGGAGACCAATGATTATATTGTGGGATGATATAACCCCAAGAGTATATTATACAAAAAATATGGTGAATATTTCTTATTCTATAAATTTAAGCAAAGATAATATCATCAAGGCAAAAGAGAAGATTAAAATTTCAATTCTAAATCTTTTAACTTCACTGAATTAAAAAAAGGCAACTACCCCAGCTGCCTTTTTATCAATTATCAATTATCAATAAACTGTAACCTTTCTGCCGGTTACTTCAACTAACTCAATAAATAAACAAACTTAAAACCGGATTTGTTCTTGAAGTCTTTCTATTTATCGGAGTTATTTTGTATTCCACATAATTTTCAAGAGAAGATCACCATTGCTATAATTAACAAAATCATCCCTATTAGCGACCAGAATAATATTTTGGCACTATCTTGGTATTGTTTCTTATTCATTTTCTCATTAGTTTCAATTGTTACACTTGTGGTTTCTCTACTCTATAATGACACTTTTCAGGCTCATTTTGTTCAAAGCAAAAATAGATTATTAATCGGATAATTAAGAAATCAAGAATTTTCTTCAAATTTCATAATAATTGAGATAATTATGAAATAAAATTAATGGTAGCAAAGAAATATTTCAGTAATTTCGCCCGGACTTAATCTTATGTTTAAAAGGTTATTTATGAAAAGAAAATTTATAGTTATCACATTTACTATTCTATCGACATTTCTTGCCATAAAATTTTATATGGATTGTGTAGTCAATCCAATACTAGCAGCAGCTTATGGTGGAAAAATCAGCACACCGGATATCGTTGAATTAATTCTGCTAATAATCTTCCTTTTGTTACTTCCTATTATATACATGGTGTCTGGCTTAAGAATAACAAGTGCAAAGAAAATCATTCTTATTTGGAGTTTAACAACTATTGCCTATTTTTTTATCCCTGTTATTAATTTTATTCAGGGCTACAATGAAATAATTCGCATTCAGCAAAGAAAAACCGACTTACCGGTGATTTTGAAATGTAATGGAAGTTTCACTCGCATATACAGTGTTGGTTTTCCAATAGGTTTAGAAGTTAGAAACAAGGCAATAACCCGACGGAAAATAGATGTGGTAGATTACTTTTATAATACCGGAGAAAAAGCCTCAGGAGAGAGTAGGGGATGGGATGATTTTAATGATCTATATATAGAAGGAAAAGATTCATTAATTCGGATTCCTTTTGCCTGGGAGGCCAATCAATATAAAACATTAAAGGGGTTACAAACAGTAAATATGGTGGTTTATACTACACATAAACCGGAAATCTCTGATGATGTTCAAAGGCTTCTTCTTCCTTATTTATATACAATGATGGAGAATGATCTTACTACGCTGGAGGTTGGTACTATACAACAACTAAAAGAAGACAATCCTCAATTGCTGGATGCTTTTCTATCCGGAAATGAAATTACGGTAATTAACTGGGGTGAACGGAAAAAATATTTATCAAATATATTAAAAGTTGAGTATTAAACGCGGAGTTACGCGGAGGTTTCATAAATTGTCTCCGCGTAACTTCGCATGGATCAGCGTTTATTCTTCAATCTCAAACTATTGGTTACCACACTAACGCTACTTAACGCCATCGCAGCCCCTGCTATCATTGGATTTAATAAGAATCCATTTATAGGATATAGAATACCTGCCGCGATAGGTACACCAATTATATTATATATAAATGCCCAGAACAGGTTCTGTTTAATTGTTTTTACCGTGAGTTTTGATAAATGAATGGCTTCGGGCAGTTTGGTGAGATCAGAAGAGATGATTGTTATTTTTGCTACATCCATGGCAATATCACTTCCTTTTCCCATTGCTATACTCAAATCTGCTTGTGCAAGCGCGGCACTGTCATTAATACCATCGCCCACCATTGCTACAACTTTACCTTTCTTTTGAAGATCTTTTATGAATCCTGACTTTTCGTGAGGAAGAACATTTGCTTTATAATCCGTTATGCCGGTTTCATAGGCAATTACCCGGGCAGTAGAGTCATTATCACCGGTTAGCATAATAACTTTAATGCCTGAAGAGATCAGGTATTTTATGGCCTGCGCGGATGTTGACTTAATAGTATCCATGATACCAACAATGGCTAGTGCTTTGTATTCGTTGGCAAACCATATTATCGTTTTTGATTCATTTGCTATTCTTTCGGATGCTGTTTCCAGATCAGGATCAATCAGAATATTATTTTCATCCAATAACTTACGGTTTCCGGCAAAATAAGTAGTCTGATTGTATTTTCCTTTTATTCCTTTTCCTGATATGCTTTCAAAATTATCGATGTTATAAGAATTTATAGTACCAAAATAGCTGGTTACCGCATCGGCAAGAGGATGTTCCGAAAGTTTTTCCAGGCTATAAAAGATTTCTTTTCCATATTTTTCTTTATTATCAAGCCATATAATATCTGTTACTTGCGGCTTTCCTTCGGTTATTGTTCCGGTTTTATCAAGTACTATTGTATCTACTTTTCGGGCAATCTCAAGGCTTTCTGCATCTTTTATTAAAATACCTTTTTCTGCCCCTTTTCCAATGCCCACCATTATAGCGGTTGGGGTAGCCAACCCAAGAGCACACGGGCAGGCTATTATTAATACCGTTACCATAGCAAGTAATCCGTGAGTAAATCCGGAAACAGGATCCAGCAGCCACCATAAAATAAATGATAATGCAGCTATTCCTATAATGACAGGAACAAATATTGAAGCTATCTTATCAACAAGTTTCTGTACGGGAGCTTTACTGCCTTGTGCTTCTTGCACCAATCTGATTATTTGGGCAAGCATAGTATCCGAACCTATTTTCCGGGCTTCGAAACGAAAACTCCCTTTCTGGTTTATGGTTCCTGCAAACACCTTTGAGCCTGTTTCCTTCGAAACGGGTATTGGTTCACCACTCAACATACTCTCATCCACGTAGGATGTTCCATTTGTAACAATGCCATCAACAGCAATCTTTTCTCCCGGCTTAACAACGATAATGTCGTTAATTATAATCTGTTCAATAGGAATTTTTTTTTGTTCTCCTGTTTCGGAAACAATGTTAACAGCCTTAGGTTGAAGTCCCATTAATTTCTTTATGGCAGAAGAGGTGTTGCCCTTTGCTTTTTCTTCCAGTAAACGCCCCAGAAGAATAAATGCAATAATAACGCTCGATGCTTCAAAATAAACATGCGGATGTATTCCTTTGGATAGCCAGAATTGCGGAAACAGCATATTGAAAACGCTAAACAGATAAGCAATTCCGGTACTAAGCGCAACCAAAGTATCCATATTAACCGACCGATGCTTTATCTGTTTCCAGGCGTTTATAAAGAAATCTCTTCCAAACCAAAAAACCACCGGAGTGGATAATATCCACATAATTTCATTTGCATACGGCATATTCATAAATATCATACCAATAATTACAATAGGTATAGACAGAGCAATTGCCCAAATAGTACGCCTTTTTAGTTTGGCATATTTCTCCGAATGAGATTCTTCTATCTCATCTGTGGTTACATTGTCAATAATAAGATCGTAACCGGCATCCTGAATCGTTTTTTTGAGTTTCTCGGCAGATGTTATAGTAGCATTATACTCTACTGCTACCGTAGCGGCAGCATAGTTCACCAATGCGGCAATAACGCCTTCTTGCTTATTCAGTGTTTTTTCCACTCTTCCGGCGCATGCAGCGCAACTCATATCGAGTACAGGATATGTTTTCTTAATCGTTTTATTATTTCCCATATTATGATGTAGTAATCTTTATTAATCCGTGGGGTAAACTACTCCTAATTGCTTTCTTATTTCATCAATAATATCTATGGTAGTCAGGGAATTCTTATAACTGTTTATATCCGATTCCATTTTACCATTCTCCACTAATGAGATAAATTCAGCAACTTCGTAATAATATTCATGTATGGCTTTCGGAGCAGATATATTTTTAATTTCTCCGTTTCTTAAGTTTACATTAACATTATTGATAATGTTTATCCGGTCGGCTGTTATTGTTCCGTTTTCACCTTGTATTTCGGTAGGAAGTGTTGAATCCGCTATTTTGGAATACATAACGGTTGCATTCATTCCATCGTATTCAAAGTTTATCCCACCCTGGCCATCTACTCCGGTAGATAATTTTAATCCGCTTGCCTGTATTTTTTTTGGGCGGCCAAATAATACAACCATTGGGTAGATAGTATATATTCCTATATCCATGGCAGCTCCGTTCGATAGTTCAGGTTTGAAAGCATTCAGTATTTCACCTTCTTTTAATTTGTCGTATCTAGAAGAGTATTGACAATAACATGAGAAGTAACGGCGCACCGTACCGATTTCTTTCAGGCTATTTCTCAGTGCCAGAAAATTAGGTGTCAGAGTTGGTTTCATAGCTTCCATCAATACTACTTTATTCCTCTTTGCCGCATCAATCATTTCTCTTACTTCTTTTGCATTCGAAGCAAGAGGCTTCTCGCAAAGCACATGTTTACCGTGGTTCATGAATAATATACTTTGCGAAGCATGAAAAGCATTCGGTGAAGCGATATAAACCGCATCAATGAGCGGACTTTCAGCCATAGCTTCCAAACTTGTAAATGTATGCGAAATTGAATATTTCTTTGCAAACCTATCGGCACGTTCTTGTGTTCTGGAATAAACGGCAGTTGGTTGGAAGCGGGTATCACAATGTGCACCTTCAAGAACTTTATCTGTAATGGTATTTGTTCCGATAATTCCGAATCTTAATTTGAAAGGATCCATATTAACTTTATTTTTTCAGTACGAAGATAAGAAATGATTTTTTACCTTTGTACTCCAAATTATAAAAAAGGTGATGTGTATTTTTGGTATTGTAAGAAGAAAATGACTCATAACGAACTGATTCTATTTTTAGATGAACAAATAAATCGGGGAGATAGTTTTGCTATTTACCGTATTCCTGGTGAACGGCATTTGAATCTAATTCAACAACATGGAGGGACTTCTTATGTATTGAATGATCTGGAAGATTTAAATGAAAAGAGTGGATTTGTAATAGCTCCGTTTGTTATTGGAAAGGAAACTCCACTCGTTTTAATAACAGGAAAAGAAGAAAGAATTACCTACAGCAATGAGCTCTTCTCTATGGGGGAGATAATTGATCAAAGACTGGTTAAGAGAGATAGGATTGATGAAAACTACAAAAAGAGATTTGAAACATTTATCAAGCCTATTAAAGATAGTAAATTAGAGAAACTGGTATTATCCCGTATGTATGAATACCCTCGTCCGGATAACTTTTCTGTGGGATTTACTTTTCTGAAAGCTTGCCAATGGTATATTCGTTCGTATGTATATCTTTTCCATACACCTCAAACGGGTACATGGCTAGGAAGCACTCCCGAAATTATTCTTTCCGGTAAAGGACAAAACTGGCATACCGTAGCTCTTGCCGGAACTCAAACTTTACAGAATGGAGAATTACCCGAAACATGGAATAATAAAAACAAGAAAGAGCAAGCATTAGTTGTATCCTATATAAGATCTCAATTAAATAGTTTGGGAATCACTCCTGTAGAAAATGGTCCTTACACAGTTCGCGCGGCAGAATTAGCACATCTTAAAACAGATTTTACTTTTAAATTGCCCGATAATGTGTATCTTGGCAGCTTATTAAAATTATTACATCCCACGCCTGCTGTTTGTGGATTACCTAAAGAAGAGGCTTACGAATTTATTCTGGAAAACGAAGCGTATAACCGGCGTTATTATTCAGGATTTATTGGAATGTTGAATGGGCAAAACGGTAGTAATCTTTATGTAAATCTAAGATGTATGGAGATAATGAAACTTAAACTCTGCCTGTATGCAGGAGGTGGATTATTGCCATCGTCTACTGTGACGGAAGAATGGCAGGAAACGGAAGATAAGATGTTTACGATGAGAAAAATAATACAATAATGATATGTATTCGGATAAAAAGAGTATTCTCGAATTAGTTGCTTTACTGATAAAACATGAGATCAATAATATAGTGGTATGTCCCGGTAGCCGGAATTCTCCTCTTGTACATACTTTGGTGAATCATCCTTTTTTCACTTGTTACACCATAACAGACGAACGCAGTGCGGCCTTCTTCGCTTTGGGAAGAGCTTTACATGGTGGAAAACCGGTTGCTGTATGTTGTACTTCGGGAACAGCAGTTTTGAATATGCACCCTGCGGTAGCAGAAGCTTTTTACCAGCAAGTACCTCTATTAATTATTTCTGCCGACCGTCCGCAATCATGGATTGGACAAATGGATGGACAAACGATACCACAACCCGGTGTGTTTGGCTCTCTGATAAAGAAATCAGTAAACTTGCCCGAAGTTCATACGGATGAGGAACTATGGTATTGTAATCGTTTGATAAACGAAGCCATATTGGCAATGAATCATCATGGCAAAGGACCGGCTCATATAAATGTACCGCTAGCTGAACCTCTCTTCAGGTTCAAAACCAAAGAACTACCGGAAGTTCGGATGATCAACCGTTATCAGGGGCTGAATGTATATGATAAAGACTATAATGAATTGATTACTCGGCTAAATTCCTACAATAAGCGTTTAATGGTTGTTGGCCAAATGACCCTTATATACCTCTTTGATAAGCGGTATAATAAACAATTATATAAACATTTTGCATGGTTTACCGAACACCTGAGCAATCGCACCATACCAGGACAACCGATAAAGAACTTTGATGCTCTTTTGTTTTCGTTAAACGCAGAACAGCAGGTAAAACTTCAACCGGAATTGGTAATTACCTATGGAGGCCATATCGTATCCAAGGGATTAAAGAAATATTTACGTACTAATCCACCTAAGGAGCATTGGCATATCTCGCGAAATGGAGAAATAGCTGATCTTTTTGGAGCTCTCACCACAGTAATTGAAATGGATCCTTTCGAGTTTCTGGAAAAGATATCCGGGTTGTTGGATAATAAACCCACTCAATATCCAATGATGTGGGAAAATTTATCGAAAGCCCTGCCCGAACCTCAACTGCCTTATTCGGAAGTTGCTGCTATCGGTTCATTACTTAAGTTACTCCCGGAAGTTTGTGTGTTGCATTTAGCAAATAGTTCAACGGTGCGGTATGCCCAGCTGTTTACTATTCCCGAAACCATTGAAGTTTGTGGCAATCGGGGAACCGCCGGTATAGACGGATCACTATCAACAGCATTAGGATATGCCACCGCATCGGATAAATTAAATTTTATTGTGATAGGTGATCTTAGCTTCTTCTATGATATGAATGCGCTTTGGATAAAGAATGTAGGTAGTAATGTGCGTATCTTCTTATTAAATAATGACGGTGGAGAAATATTTCAAACCTTACCGGGACTTGAGATGAGTTCGAAATCACACGATGCTGTTACGGGAACACATTCTACATCAGCAAAAGGATGGGCTTTAGAAAGAGGATTTACGTACATAACAGCAAATGACAGCAAAGAGTTGGAAGAAGCCATGCCGCTTTTCGTTCATCCTGAACAGACCGAACGCCCTTTGTTGCTTGAAATTTTTACCGATGGTGAAGAAGGTGTAAAATTATATAAGAGTTATTTTAATGAATTGAGGGGAAAATAGATATGAAAAGAGAATGGACAACCATCAAAGAATATGAAGATATTCTTTTTGAATTTTATAACGGAATAGCCCGTGTCACCATAAACCGTCCGCGTTACCGCAACGCATTCACTCCAACAACAACTGGCGAAATGAGTAACGCATTAGCTATATGCCGTGAGGAACAGGATATTAGTGTCGTTGTTCTAACCGGTGCAGGTGATAAGGCGTTCTGCTCTGGTGGCGATCAAAATGTGAAAGGCCGTGGGGGCTATATTGGGAAAGATGGTGTACCTCGTTTAAGTGTTCTTGATGTACAGAAGCAAATTCGTTCTATTCCTAAACCTGTAATTGCAGCGGTTAACGGTTATGCAATAGGTGGAGGACATGTGCTTCATGTGGTTTGTGATTTATCCATTGCTTCCGAAAATGCAATCTTTGGGCAGACAGGTCCCAGAGTTGGTAGTTTTGATGCCGGTTTTGGTTCTTCTTATCTGGCACGTATCATTGGACAAAAGAAGGCCCGTGAAATCTGGTTTCTTTGCCGTCAATATAATGCACAGGAAGCACTCGATATGGGATTGATAAACAAAATAGTACCACTAGAGCAGTTGGAAGATGAATATGTACAATGGGCAGAAGAGATGATGCTTTTAAGTCCATTGGCGTTGAGGATGATCAAGGCCGGATTAAATGCGGAACTTGATGGTCAGGCTGGTATTCAGGAATTGGCCGGCGATGCGACTTTGCTGTATTATCTAACAGATGAAGCACAGGAGGGTAAGCAAGCATTTCTTGAAAAACGTAAACCGGACTTTAAGAAATATCCAAAGTTCCCATGATTAAACGCTGGGTTAAAAAAAATAATTACCATGCATAATCTAACCCTTCCTCCCAAGACAGAAATATCCATACTACCCAGGCAATTGTATTTCAAACAACCCGCCGGAACATCACGAGGTGTTTACCATACCCGAAATGTTTGGTATATCCTCATTAAATCCGTAAATGACAATACACACATTGGAATAGGAGAGTGTGCACCATTACCGGATTTAAGTTGTGATGCATTTCCCGATTACGAATATATCCTGGGTAACTTCTGTAGAAATTTAGAAAGAAATCAGTATCTGGATATGGAATCCTTGAAACCATATCCTTCCATATTATTTGGATTGGAAACTGCTATTCGCCATTATGAAGCTTCCGATCCCATTTTATGGGATTCCGGTTTTACCAAAGGCGAAATCGGAATCCCTATAAACGGATTGATATGGATGGGAGATTATGAAAAGATGCTTTCTCAAATAGAAAAGAAGATGGCTGCGGGATTCCGCTGTATCAAGTTAAAGATAGGTGCCATTAATTTTGAAGAAGAAATTGCATTAATCAAACACATCAGGAAGCATTATTCCGCATCAGAAATAGAGTTGCGCATGGATGCTAATGGCGCTTTTTCAGCAGAGGATGCACCCTATAAATTGCATCAGTTAGCAGCGCTTCAATTGCACTCGATTGAGCAACCCATTCGTGCCGGCCAATGGGAAGAAATGAGGAAACTTACATCGGTTACGCCTTTACCGGTAGCTTTAGATGAAGAGCTAATCGGAATTAACAAATTAGAAGATAAACAACAATTGCTGGATGTAATTTGTCCGCAATATATTATTCTTAAACCTTCGCTTCACGGCGGAATTTCCGGATGCAACGAGTGGATAAATGAAGCAGAAAAACGGAACATTCAATGGTGGATAACATCCGCACTCGAATCTAACATAGGACTAAATGCCATAGCTCAATGGTGCGCAACATTCAATAATCCATTGCCACAAGGACTGGGAACCGGACAATTATTTGTTGATAATATCAGTATGCCGCTTAGCATTCATAAAGACTGCCTTTGGTATCATCGTGATTTATCGGATTTCCTTACCCAATGGAACGATAAATCATCAGTTGTAACAGTTCAAACTTCCGGATCTACGGGCACTCCAAAAGAGATGAAAGTACGGAAAAATAAAATGGAGCAAAGTGCTCGTTTAACCTGTTCGTTTCTTGGATTAAAGAAGAATGATAAAGCATTGTTGTGCATGCCGGTATCATACATCGCGGGAAAAATGATGGTGGTACGCGCGCTTGTTGAAAATTTGGATCTGTATATTCAAAAACCCGATAGTCATCCTTTCGCTAATTTAGAAACAACCATGGATTTTGTGGCGCTCACACCTATGCAGGTTTTTAATTCATTGCAAATACCGGAGGAAACAGAAAAACTTAAGCAAGTAAGAACGGTGATTATTGGTGGCGGAGTAATTGATAAAGAAATAGAAAAGAAGCTCCGGGATTTTCCAAACAACATATACTCAACTTATGGCATGACCGAAACGTTATCTCATATTGCACTTCGCAAATTAAATGGAAAGGATTCCTCTGAATATTATGTCCCTTTTCCTTCTGTTAAATTATCTTTTTCCGAGAAAGGAACGCTAATAATTGATGCTCCATTAGTAAGTGACGATGTGTTATATACTAATGATATCGTTGAACTTTTACCGGACGAGCGTTTTAAAGTACTCGGACGAATAGATAATGTTATAAACAGTGGGGGAATAAAGATACAAATTGAGGTTCTGGAACAAAAACTTTCACCTTTTCTTAAAAGCGGTTATGCAATAACATCCGCCCCCGACAATAAATTTGGTGAGGTGGTTGTTCTTCTTTCCGAAAATAGTATTGAAAGAAATGAATTAACACAATATCTTTCCGGATATGAAATCCCTAGGTATATATTCCATATCAGTAAGGTTCCTCTAACATCTAGTAATAAAATAGATAGAGCTTCCTGTAAAAAGTTAGCAGTACAATTAATGAAATCCATTCCGAACTAAATAAAAAGTAAATAAGCTATGCTGGAAAATTTGTTATCGTGGGAAAGAAATCTTTTTCTAACAATCAATAATTGGCATTCTCCATTGCTGGATAATGCTATTTGGCTTTATTCAGGATGGATAATCTGGCTACCATTTATATTATTTTTCTTCTTTGTATTAATTTATCGAAAACCATGGAGGGTATGGGTGCCCATAATCGCATCTATAATTGTGATGACTTTGCTCTGCCTGTTAGTTTCGGATGTGTTGATTAAGCCTAATTTTGCACGTTTTCGTCCCACCTATCATCCCGACTTTATGAATGAAGTTATTTATCTTTTCGATTATCTTGGCGAAGGTAAATATGGATTCATTTCCGGTCACGCTACTTTCTCTTTTGCGTTTGCTATGTTTACAACATTATTACTCAGGTATAAACCTTTTGGGTTTACTGTTTTTATTTGGGCTACCCTGATGGTTTATTCACGGGTGTATCTGGGAGTGCATTTCCTTACCGATATTTTGGCTGGAGCTATTGTTGGTTCATTAATTGGCTGGGGAATGTTCAATGTATATAAATGGGTTCTTAGAAAATATATATACCCTGGCATTAATATTAATAGAAGACGTTATACGGATTTCTATTCCGGTTTCCGAAAAATATTTATTACCGTGGGGTTGATTTGTTATGTGCTCTTATTTGTGATATTTAGTGAACAGATTGTAAACTTTTTAATGTAAGCCCCCCTTCTCTTAGAATCTTACCTGAATTTGAGTTTGTATAAGATTTGAACTTCCTGTAATATGATTATCGCGATATGTGTACTGTGCCTGTACACGGCATCTCGGGTAAAACCAATATTGAACACCTGCAATATAATTAGTTTGTTTCATATTCAATGATTTATTTTTATTCAGATAATCATAGGAAGCAACTATATCGAATTTTGGTAATACATGCCATGAAGCAATTGCGTAATAGCCTTCACTTTTTACTTTGGCATCTTTTCCACCCATGTATTCGGCTCTGAAACTTACGGGCTTAGTTTCAATTACAGTTCCAAATGCCCAACGATCACGTGAATAGTTATCATCTGTTTTTAAATCAGGATTAGCTTCTGAAGTCCCTACAGCTACACCCTTTCCTGTTGTGAATGATCCGCCGATTGAAAGCCATTTTAACGGTTTCACCATTAAGTTACCAACAATATCCTTGTTACTGTTTTTATCACGGGTATTGATACCTTGCCCGTTTAAAATTCCTACATAATAAGTAAGATGGTTTCTGAACAGATCTCCAAAAATCAATAATCCCGGGTCTCTTCCTGCGGTACCACCCCGTAAAGGATCATGACTTCCGGCCATAGCAGTAAAATAATTAGTTGCTTGAGAATAAGATTCGATTAACTCCACAGATGAGGGAGACATCATGCCCTCGATAGTAAGAGGAACCTTAAACTGTCCGATAGTTGCCGAAAGCTCGGGAAGGAAGTGATAAGTAGTATATGCCTCAAGCAAAGTGCCGCCGCTATTAAAATTATACATGAAATAAACATCCCACTTATCGGTTACTTTACCTTCGGCCATAAATATGATTCGTTTAATATCGAAATAATTATCCGCCTTTTCCGCATCATCATAGGTATACCCCCCTTGAATATATCCCGATAGTTTTATTCGGTCTTTTAAAGTATTAACCCATGTATTTATTGTCTCTTGAGAATGTAGTGTTAGTAGTGCAAACAGAAAAGTAATGGAGAATATAATACGTTTCATTATAATTTATGTTTTTTCTTTTTCAACCAGTCACTAATGCTGGTTATTTCTTTTTGCGATGGCTTTGGAGTCTTATGTTCTTCTATAAAAACTTCGATTTCTTTCTTTTTTGTTGCAATTGATTTTTTAGAAAATGCAGTTCCTATAATTGGGTAATCTGATTGTTCTATTGATAAAAGCGAGTAGTTGCCGTTTTCAATAGCTATTTCAGCATACCTACCCGGTAGAATGGTAGCATCAATAAGCCCGTTTTGTAATAAATTCAATTGTAAAGATGTTCTTTTAATATCAGCTTTGTTAACTCCTGTATCCGGGGATATGTTTACAGATTCCAGAACTTTATCGGTAATATATTCTGTTATGGTGTTTTTTTCAATAGCAATGTTTCTTCCTTTAAGTTGGTTTATCGCACGTATACCGTTACCTATACCGACTATCATTTGATAATTGGTATCGTTTTTCATTACCATTTCAATCAACATACCTTTTTGTTGTAATATAGCAGCACTAATAAAATCAAGTACTATCCCATCTATTATGCCGGATACCAAGGCCGAATCTCTTTCTGCGGCATTGGGGAATCGAACGATATTAACTACTAAACCAATAGAGTCCTTTGCAAGAGTAGGGGGTAGGTTATAATCATCGGTTGATAATATACCTATTGAAAGAGGTTGTAGATTGGTATATCGTTCTCCTGTGTTTCTACAGGAGATAAGAGTTAGGATAAATAAAAAGAAAAAAAGATTCTTCATAAGAGAATTGAACTTGAATTATGAATATCCTCCTCTGTCCTTTTGGCAGAGGAGGACAATATTCATAATTCAAAAGAACTCATCCTTCGATTGCAGCAATACCCGGAAGTTTTTTTCCTTCGATAGCTTCAAGTAATGCGCCACCACCGGTAGATACGTATGAAACCTGATTTGCCATACCGAATTTGTTGATACATGCCACAGAGTCACCACCACCAACAAGTGAGAATGCACCGTTTTTAGTAGCATCAACAATGGCTTCGGCAACGGACAAAGAACCGTGAGCGAAGTTATCGAATTCGAATACTCCGGTAGGACCATTCCAAAGGATAGTTTTTGATTCGCGGATTACCTTTGCAAACTTTTCTTCTGTCTTAGGACCAATATCCAAACCTTCCCAACCATCGGGGATTTGATTTACCGGAACAAATTGCGCGTTAGCATCGTTTGAGAAGCTATCAGCGACTTTAGCATCTTCTGCCAAAACAAGGTTTACGCCGTTTTCTTTTGCCTTCTTCATCAAATCCAGAGCTAAATCAAGTTTATCAGCTTCACAAATTGAAAGGCCGATATTGCCACCCATTGCTTTGGTGAAAGTATACGTCATACCACCGGCAATGATCAGGTTATCTACTTTGCCTAGAAGGTTTTCAATGATTTCGATTTTAGATGATACTTTAGAACCACCCATGATAGCAGTAAACGGACGTTGGATATCATTCATTACTTTATCAACAGCCTTAACTTCTTTTTCCATCAGATAACCAAACATTTTATTGTTTGTATCGAAGTAAGCAGCTATAAGGGCAGTAGATGCATGAGCACGGTGTGCTGTTCCGAAAGCATCGTTTACATAACAGTCGGCGTATGATGCAAGTTTATTGGTAAATTCTTTCTGACTTTCTTTAACTGCCTTCTTTGCAGCAGCTTTTTCTTCTTCCGATGCGTCATCTGCTAAGCCTCTTGGTTTACCTTCTTCTTCGGCATAGAAACGAAGATTCTCAAGCAATAGAACTTCACCCGGTTGTAAGGCAGCAGCTTTAACGGCAGCTTCTTCTCCTACACAATCGTTGGCAAACTGAACATCAACACCCAATAATTCCTGTAAATGAGGAAGGATGTGTTTCAAAGAAAATTTGTCAGTCGGGCCTTTGGGGCGTCCAAGATGTGAACCAATGATTACACTACCGCCGTCACCAATGATTTTCTTCAATGTAGGAAGAGCCGCGCGCATGCGAGTATCATCAGTAATATTAAAATTTTCGTCTAAGGGAACATTAAAGTCAACTCTAACAAACGCCTTTTTACCGGCAAAATTGTAATTGTCAATTGTTTGCATAATACACTATTGTTTATAAAATATGTTATTGATATCTTTTAGCGGACTGCAAAGTTACTGTTTTTTTCTATTTTCTCTATAAAGAAGTAATAATTAAAGAATAAAAATTAAAGTGTAAGAATTAGTAAGTTGTAAGATCCTTATTTCTTGCTGCTAGCTTCTAAACCATAATATTTACACATTAACTGTAATCCACACTTATCACAATGAGGTTTTCGGGCCACACAAACATAGCGTCCGTGCAGTATGAGCCAGTGATGGGCTTTAGAAATAAGTTCTTCGGGGATATATTTAACCAGTTCTTTTTCAGTAGCCAGCGGGGTCTTTGAGTTAGTGGTTAAGCCTATCCGGTTGGAAACCCGGAATACATGAGTATCAACAGCCATTGCTGCCTTATTAAATACTACAGATTGAATAACATTTGCAGTTTTCCGACCCACTCCGGGCAACTTTATTAGTTCCTCCAATGTATCGGGTACCTGGCCGTTGAAATCCTTAACCATCATTTTGGCCATTCCTACTAAATGTTTTGCTTTGTTATTAGGATAAGACACGCTTTTTATATATTCATAAATAACTTCCGGTGTAGTAGCAGCCATCGCTTCCGCGGTTGGGAAGTCTTCGTATATTCTGGGAGTAATCATGTTTATCCGTTTATCTGTACATTGAGCGGATAATATAACGGCTATTAATAACTGATATGCATTATCATAGTGAAGTTCTGTTTCGGCAACAGGCATGTTTTGCTGAAACCATTCAATAACCTTTTTATATCGTTCTTTCTTAGTCATATCTTTTATGTATTAACCAATGAGATGCAAAGGTATTGATAAAAAATTATTCTGGCTGCCCGAAACTTATTGGAATATCTTCTCTTTATGGCATTTCCAAGTCTTTCTAATCCCAAATGCACGTTGCATTTCTCCCAATAGCGCGTTGCATTTGAGTAAACAGCACATTGCATTTTAGAAAATGCAACGCGCTAATTCTAAAATGCAACGCGCATTTGGAGCTATTTCAAGATCCATATTACGTCATTGATATCATCACTGCCGTTAAACTGCCGTTTAAGAGCTTCTTCAAGATTTTCGCGGTTATAAGAATATTCCCGATCCGAGTATCTGTAACGAACTGGTATTTTGTCTTTTCCAGTTGAATTTTGACTGCTTTCCGGATTAATAGGTAATACCGGATATCCTGTTCTACGGTAATCATACCATGCTTCGAAAGGATACTGTATAAAATCAGCAATGTATTTTTGGGTAATGATTAAGTTTAGATCACGTTCAAAGTTGCCGGTTAATTGAATCTCATTGCCGTTTAGATAGGATTCTATATAATCATCTGTCATAACACGGCCGTTTACATATAAATCGGGTGTTGCATCACGTGTAAATTTCATATTTGCCCTTATTCCTTCCTTATAATAGTTTTCTGTACTGCCACTTATCCATCCGCGCAAACAAGCTTCGGCTAATATAAGTTGTTGTTCACCATAACCAAGGCGAATCATCGGTTCGCCTTCGCTATGTGTTTTTACAGTATATCGTAAATTGGGTGCGCTAAACATTTTCTTTCCATGTTCTTGGGCAACAATCGCAAAAGATGCAGAAGGATCAATTCCGACATATGCATCGTATTCATCTTTGTTGAGTCCTTGTTCTAACATGCCATCTGCCGGTTCAGCATAGTAAAACAAACGATAGTCGTTATATTTTTTCAAAGAATCAACCAATACAGATGAGTGCATTGCATATTTACACTGGTTGGTAGTGAGATCATTAAATGGATATCTCATCCCTGCTTTATCTTCATAAACCAATTGATAATTATCATCATTTGATTCCATTAATGTACCATTCTGAACAATAGCAGCAAACCTTGATTTAACATTCATATCACTATCTTCTACCTTTTTAGACAGATTGATAAGAACCTTCAACTGAAAAGCTGTTACTGTTTTTTTCCATTTATCTCTATTGCCATCAAATATCGGATCACCTTCGAAAGCCATTTCCGGAGCGGCGGAGAAAGCAGTATATGCATTTTCTAAATCTTTTAATATACCAATAAGAACATCTTTTTGCAGATCGTATTTTGGTTTTAAATTACCTTCTTCACCGAATCCGGCATCACTATATGGAATATCTCCCAAATCTAAAGTAGCATAATACAGCAGGTAAGATTTTGCAAAGGAAGCCAAACCCTCGTACCCTTTAAGGAAAACTTCAGGGGCTTTAGATACCATGTCTTTACAGTCAATTAATGTAACATGCTCGCTGATGTCTCTTCGTTCTATTAAATTATACTGATATGAAAATGCACTCTCATTCCATGTAAATTGTTTGGCAAGAGCAACATCGTTAATGAATGTTTTATTTCCACCCTTCTTAACCATTTGTAATACCAATCCACGTGCCAACATAGATGCCGGAACTGTTGTAGGTTTATCCGGATTAGTATTGATTGTGTCAAAGTTATCACATCCCGAAAGTATCAGAACAGAAGCCAATAAAAGAATAAATTTATTATATAATTTCATAACTAACTTATTATTTAATTAAAAATCCAACTTAATATTTATACCTACATAGCGCATGGCAGGAGAATTTAAAGTTTCCGAGTGTCCTTCATAAATTGCGTCCGGGTCGGAGTATTTAAATTCTTTTGTCCATAACAACAGGTTTTGTGCAACGAGTGATAAATGTACATTATTCATACCGATGACTTTGGAATATTCTTTAGGCAATCTGTAGCCGATAGCAATTTCACGAAGTTTGAAGAATGTAAGGTCTTGGATATTCTGAATTCTTTGGCTACCGTTCCATGGGTGATAGCTTTTGGTATAGGCCTCATATGATACTCCGGTTTCATTGGGTGCAAAAACACGAGTGTCTTCAAGAATTTTGCCATACGAGTCGTATTTTACTTCACCCGAAACAACTACCACGCCTTTTCCTACATAATTTTTATTACCGTTTACCACTTCATCATAACGCCATTGATTATCACTCTTAATGTGCGTACCCGAATTCCACATGGCTTGTTCAATACGGTTATATGCTTTACCTCCTACACGGCCGTCAAACGAAAAATCGAGTGTGAAATCTTTATAGCGCAAATGGTTATTTAATCCCCATACCCAATCGGCACGTTCGTAACCGGCTTTCGACTCGTACTTGCTTAATACCGGATATCCTCCACTATGAATGATATTACCATCAGGATCTCTTTCCCAATCATACACACCAAACCAATCCCAGCGTTCGCCTGATTTTACCCAAGGCCTGTCGGTAGAGTAGTCATCATCAATCTTGTGATAATAATAACGATCGCGCGACCAGTTGAAAGTAGATGTCCAGTCGAAATTTTTTGTTTTATAAATATCACCGGACAGGGTTACTTCCCAACCTTTCTTAATTCGCTCTTCACCATAATTGATTAATGAAGCAGAGAATCCGGAGCCATAACTTACACTTGCTTCTCTTTGAATATCGTAAAAGAGTTTGGTATAATAAGCTACATCAAATCTTAAGCGATTTTGGAAGAAGTTTGCTGCCATACCCACTTCAAAAGCTTTCGACTTTTCCGGTTTAAGTGTAGCATCCCGGATAACACGAGGGTAAGTAGCAGATGCATTTCCATTCCATGCATCAGAAACCAGATCATATGCTTTGTTGATGGAATAAATACCGGCTGCTTTCTTTGTCATAGTCCATGAGCTTCTGAATTTCCAGAAGCTTAGCCAATCTGGGAGTTCTATTAATTCGGTAGGGATAATACTACCCGATACTGAAGGATAGAAATAAGAACGCTCGGATGCTTCCAGAGTGGAAACCCAGTCGTTACGTCCAGTAACTTCCAGGAATATCGCGCTTTTCCAGGAAGCTTCCAACTTTCCATATATACTGTTGGTTTGTTTTTGCTGAACTTCACTGCTTGTTTTAGGCAATTCTTTTGATGCTTTTAAAGAATAGAAGCCCGGAACAGTTAAACCGCCACTGGTATAAGAGTCTTGATACGCATAGTGATTATACGTCATACCGCCTCCAAGAACACCACCAACATTAAAATCACCCAGCTTTTTATCGGCAATCAATAAAAAGTCGCCAGTAGCACTATATCTCCTATAATTATAAAGTCCGTATGCGCCGGTCCAACTGTTGCGAACATCCAATGGGGTTTTATTTTCTGTTCGCTGGTTATAGAAATCCGACCCAACACGTGCTGTGGCCTTAAGCCAGTCGGTTATTTCATAGTTTGCATTAAATTGCGCGTTTGCACGACTTTCATTGAAAGAAGACGTAATTTCGTGTGCAAGGAAATAAGGATTGTTATAGTCGGCATCATACAACCAGTTTTGTTTCTCATTAACCTTACCGGCAACCCAATAATCTTTAAAGTCGCGTACATCGAAATCGGTACCCGTCCAAACAATCATGTTATACATATAACCCAGTCCGCTATAGCCACTACCACGTGTTTGCGGAGAGAAGTTCATATTATAATTAATAGAAGCATCCATAGAGAATTTTCCCTTCTTCATATCTCCCGCAACAGTATAGTTAAAGCGGTTAAGTTTATTTCCGGGATATTGGCCTTTGTTATAAACATGAGTTAAAGAAGCTCTCACACTACCATCTTTTCCTTTATAACTTACGTTTACATTGTTGTTTAAAATAAATGATGTTTCGAGGAAGTTCTTAAAGTTGTCTTTTCCTTTAGATTCCAGCGGCATCTCTTTCCATTCGTATGTATAAGGATCGTATTGTATCGCTGTACGGCCGATATCAAGTTTATCCCCCCATATATATTCACTCTTTGCCTGGAGGTATTTACCCCCTGATCCACTACTGTATCCATGCTGTACTTCGGGCAGAACAAGGTATCCTAAATTTAACATGGTATTGCTGTTCACGCTTATGTTAAGACCTTCTTTTGTACCTCTTTTTGTGGTAATCATCAAGGCACCCGAGGCTCCCTTCGAACCGTATAATGCGGAGGCGGTAGCACCTTTAAGTACACTAATTGATTCAATGTCATCCGGGGATACCTGTCCTAATCCTGTGTTTTCAAAAGGCACACCGTCAATCACTACAAGAGGTGTTTCTCCACGAAGTAAAACGGTAGGAGCAGCATTAAACTCATTTTTATTTAACACAGTAACCCCGGCGATTTTACCTGATAATGAAGTTGCTATATCAACTCCCTTTACTGTAGTTAACTCTTCGCTCCCTACTTTCTGAACCGAATACCCAAGTGCTTTTTCGGATTTCTTAATACCCAGTGCGGTAACAACCACTTCATCGAGTCTTTTAGCATTTTCTTTAAGAACAATTTCGAAGTGAGACTTTGCACCTATCAAGGTTTCTTGTGAAAGATAGCCTATATAAGTAACTTGTATAACATCCGTATCGGTTGCTTCGATACTAAAACCACCATTTATGTCGGTTATAGTTCCTGTACCTTTACCTTTTATCAGAATGTTGGCTCCAATAATAGGTTCACTAAGATCATCCACAACTTTTCCTTTTATAACTCTGATTCTTTGCTGTGTTTCATCAGTGTTCAGAGAAGCATTTGCAATAATTTCTTTAGTTGACAAGATAATATTCTTGTCGAGTACGGAGTAGCTAACATCTGTTCCTTCGAATAGCTTATTTAATACCTCGAACACATTTTTCTTATTAACGTCAATGGAAACCAAACGATCAGTATCAACCAGGTTGTTGTTATAGAAGAATTTGAATTCCGTTTGTTTTTCCATATGATCCAGAACATTCTGAACCGAACTGTTATTGACACTGAATGAGAACTGTGTTGATTGACTATAACTACCTGAAGCATACATTAACCCACATACAAGGAATAACATTATAGCTGAAATTTTCATACGTAGAGGGATTTTTTTTAGGATAGCATAATGCTGGTTTATTATCCTAAGGTGTTGGATAATTGCATAATTAATCATAGATTTGTGTGAATTTTAGATTGAAAAAACAGTTAACCAATGCTTGTCGCCAAACAAGCAAACTTTTTCATACGAGAAAGTACGCCAATACTTTCTCGTATGTTTTTACTCTAAGGGGGGATGAGCTTTCTCATAGGCTATTAATTAAAATTTAAAACATATATATTAGTTAGGTTAGAAGAGTTCGACCAACGTTCTTTCCTTTTCTCCTTTTTTCCCTACTTTCGAATCTGTAATGCGGTAATGTATTCCAGTGGATAGTTTAAGACTTTCCAATATGTCGGGTAATTGCTGCTCATCGAAAGTACCGGTATATACTCCTTTTCTAAGTTCATCATTAAGTATCGAGAAATCAACATCAAAGCGTTTAGTCAGGATTTTTATCATTTCTTCGATTGGGGTTTTTCTCAATATAACTTTCATGTCTTTCCATGCTGTTGCAACAGACACTGACGCCTTCGTGTGATTAAATTCCCTGTTTTTAACATTGTAAATAGCTTTTTCTCCCGGTTCAAGTCTTTGAGATGCATCCTTATTTTCCAAAGAAAGATATTTCATTTCAACTTTCCCGGATACCAGTGTTGTTGTAATTTCATTGTCTTTTGGATAGGCTTCCACATTAAACTGTGTTCCAAAAACTTCCACTTTTACATCTGAAGTAGTTTCTACAACAAACTTTTTCTTATCATCTTTTTCTACCGAGAAATATGCTTCTCCTTCCAAATATACCGAGCGGTTGCTTCCGGAAAATTCAACAGGACATTTAAGATAAGATGATGAATTTAACCAAACTTTCGAATTGTCTGGTAATTGAAAGGAAGCAATCATGCCGGGATTGGTACGTAGCTCCAGAAAATCATCCGATTTTTTATCCAGTAATAAATAAATGATTGTAGCCAACAAGGGAATTGTAAGCAAAGCGGCAATACGTTGTATTTTACTAATGATAGTTTTTCTTTTTCTATTTAAAATCTTCTTCTTTACCTTTTTTAAACCTTCAACGGTATTTATTTGTTGCATCCTATTCAATGTTTCTGTTGAATAATATATATGATAAACCAGTTCTGCTATTTCCTTGTTTTCTTCGGATTCATTAATCCATGCTTCCACCTCTGCTAAATGCTGTGGTTCAATGGTTCCGGAGAAATATTCTAAGAGTTTGTTTTCATCCATTTTTCATCATCTTTATATTTAAGACTAATGAAACTCCGGATCTCCTAAACCGAACATCGTTTTTTTATTTTAGCTTTTCAACTTTATTTATTATGTTTGTATAACATACATTCACCAATATCATAAGCTCATGACATTTGAAACGCGAGATGATAAAGTTTTGGTAGAGTATCTCCAAAAAGGAGATAAGAAAGCATTTGATACATTGTTTGCCAAATATTATCCGCCTTTGTGTGCTTTTGCCTGTCAATATGTTGATTTTGAAGACTCACAAGAAATAGTACAAGATATAATGGTTTGGCTTTGGGAAAACAAAGAAACATTTGTTTTTGAGATTTCATTGAAAGGATATTTGTTTAAAATGGTAAAGAATAAATGCCTTACTTTAATAAACAGAAATGAAATAAAGCAACGTGTTTTATGTGGATTACACGAAAAGATGCAGAAGGAATACGATAATCCTGATTTTTATGATATTGAGGAACTAAGTTATAAGGTAAAGGATGTTATTTCTAAACTACCTGAAACCTATCGTGAAGCTTTCGTTCTAAGCAGATTCCATGATATGACGTACAAACAAATTGCCGAACGTTTGCAAATATCTACTAAAACGGTAGATTACCGAATATGTCAGGCACTAAAGATTCTTCGAACAGAGTTGAAGGATTATCATTGGTTGTTATTTATTTGGCTCGGTTGAATAAATAAAATGTATTTTAGATTTTCATCGGTTTGACATCATCGATTGAGGAGTAAACTTTTAGCAGAGTTAACTATATGCTGGCGTTTCACTATTAAAGCGTATAGCAATTGCTGTCCCATCAATGCCTTTTAATTCAATATGTCTTAAATTTTCATCATCATTACAACTCGTAAAGCTGGTTATAAACAATAAAACTCCTATCAATAATAAAATATTTGTTCTCATATAGATAGTTATTTAATTCGGATGTTTCGACAAAGATAAAATCATTTCCTTAATAGCCCATAGCCCATATTATATCTTAAAAAATTCTTTCTTTTTGCAGCAAAAGCAAGAATAAACATCATCTCCTGCACAGCCCCCTGTAATCGCAATACTCGCACATTCTCTTATTATCCGTCTGATTAAAGCTATTTTGCGGATTAAATATCTCTTCCAGCAATTTATACAGCCTTTCCCTGAACTCCTTTTCATATCGCTTAAAATCATAAACAGGAATCTTTCCCTCCATTAAATCCTCGATTTCTATAACAGGAGAATACGTATCCGATGAAGCCCTGTGAATATAAAGCAATGATGGAGCTACTTTTTGATTTTGCCGGCGGCACATAATGGCAGCATATAAGAATGTTTGAAAGATATAATTAGGTCTCTTTTCACCGGAAATAAATAGTTCTTCAATGCTTTCCGGTGTTTTAGGACTGCCACCCGTTTTGTAATCTACAATACGCAGGATATTATCCTTGCTGTCAAGTCGGTCTATCGTTCCACCAATCGAAGTGGTTACAAGCAGGTTTCCTACTCTTACATTTATATTCTCAAGAACCTTTTTCTCCATGGCAACCATTTCGAATGGTGCGTATTGCAAATCATTGCGAAGCAATTGTTTAACATAAGTAGCAATTACTTTCGAGTTAATTAGCTGTGTACCGTTATATTCCGGCTTTTCTTCTTCGGGTACATGAAAAAATAGTTCTTTAAAGGCTATATCCACATATCCTTGTATCATCCTGTCATTATGGAGGAGTTTCTCAAGATCTTCTTTTTTTATGGTAGTATCGAACTCCGTCAGTTTTTTATAGATTAATTCTACGGCTCTGTGGAATATGCTGCCAAAGGTGGAAGAATCAATCTCGGTATTGACTTCTTTCCGCTCTTTCAGTCCGGCTATATAAATGTAATAAAATTTCAGCCTGCAATCCATATAGTAGTTTAAAGCCGATGGACTGAAATAGGCTTTCTTATTCAGTTCCAGATTAAAAACTTCGTGCAACCGTTGCATTACATCCGGTGTTTTATCAATAGTTATCTCTACCGATGTTTCGGGCGACTGACCGGCTTCCAAGAACTTCTGTTCAATAGGATAGAGCCACTCTACCTGTAGCTGAAGAAGAAATCTTGATGCCTCTCCCGGATTAATGCCGCCGGAAGATGTGTTGTAGAGTATAGTAATATTCTCCGCCCGCTGAATCATGCGGTAGAAATAGTATGCATAAATAGCATCTTGATGCTCAACAGTAGTCATTCCGAATGCCTTGCGCAGCGAGAAAGGAATAAAAGAAGAATCGGCCGTACTGCGTGGCATCAATCCTTCATTGAAAGACATAATAATAATATTCCTGAAATCGAGGTTACGCGTTTCCAGTACTCCCATAATCTGCATCCCGATAGCGGGCTCGCCATGGAAAGGAATATTAGTAGAGAGTAATACCTTGTAAACCAAATGTTTGAAAGTGTCTTCGCGAACATCCAATTCACCGTTTTCAAGCAAATTGAGCATACGGTTGATGATAGTATAACCCTTAAAAAGAGATTCGCGATACAGTTGATTAAACACATCGTCTGTTTCTTCTTCCTGCCTATAAAGTTTGGTTATATCTTTTAATAACTCAGTAACCTGATGGCAAATCTCAATCAGATTTCTTTTAGGAGTGAATATTTTTTTAAGAAATTCATCTCGTTGCAACTCTGATGGAAGAGGGTAGAAGCGATTGTTCTCAGTAAGGTCTGCTTCCAGCTTCTGGGCTGTTGTAGACAAGCTAAGAGTATATGGATGTTTCAATACTGCTTCTACGGCTGTATAAATATATCTTCCGGATTTGCTGTTATATCCTGTGGTTTGCAACTCAATTACCGTATTTACAAAAGTGTATGCCGGTGTTTGAGATAACGGAAACCCCATAGTGATATTCACATTCCTTATATCGTTGGGGATGGAATGCAGCACCGGAAGCAACAGCGATTCGTTGCAAAGCACCACTGCGTTTTCCTTTTCCATATCATATTTAGATCCTTCTATCCATTCCGGAAGGAAGCGAGCTTGCGCATTCTCGGTAGGAGAGGATATGAATTGTATCTTCTTTGGTTTCCGTAAATTATCGAAAGATTTGGCGTTTAACGATGAAGGAAAATTCTTTAGATTACGGTTCATGTAGATTCCCGCCTCGTGTTTAATCTGCGAATTATTTGTATAGAAAACATCATAATCCCAGTAGAACAAAGATTTTCCTGCTTTTTGAAGTGCTTCGAATAACTTGTATTCAACTTTATTAAGTACGTTAAACCCTACAAATACATATGTATCGTACTGAAGATTTTCAGTAACCAATTTTTCTATTCCGTCTCGGTATATCATACCCTCGTAGCCAATACCAAGAGCGGAAAGGTTCTCTTTATAGCGGGTATAAATAGGATTTAGTCTATCCCAGATGGAGATAAAGCGCTCCTTTAGTTCTGTTCTTTTTTCAATTGAGAAGTTCGAAAAGAATTGCTGAATGGCTGCTTCCTGTTCTTCGTCCAGAAAGTCGAGATCGTCCATTATTTGTTTAAGATCCTTCAAGTTGGTGAACAGCTGCTCGGCATCTACCAGATTCTTGTCTACATCATCGAAATCACTCAAAAGAATTTCTCCCCAAAAATAAAAATCATCCAGCGTTTCTTCGTTGGCCATCTCCTCGTGAAAAACCTTATATAACTCGGTAATCAGTTTTATTGGGTCGCCTGGTTTAAAGGAAGAGAAGCCCATAAACAATTCGCTGATGCTTAAATACGCCGGCGACCATAACGGAAGATCCGACCATAGCGGCATATCAGATTCTTCAACAAGATATTCATTGAAGAACAGTCCGGCACGTTTATTGGGAAAAATTACCGCAACGCGAGACATGTCGTTTCCCTTTTTATTAAACAGATCGTGCGCTACTATTTTAAGAAATGGCTTCATTCTATCTTTTCAATTAATTCGTTCTCCACATACCAAAGGTAACCTTTAATATTTCTATATCCCATCCTTATTAACAAGTCGATATACTCTTGCAGCTGTTTTTTATATTCCTTTTTAGGCTTTCCGAATTTAAAATCAATCACTACAACTTCATTATTTTTCATCATTACCCTGTCGGGGCGGCGAAGCTGCGTAACACCGTTCTCCTTATATATAATGGCACATTCGCTGAAAAGCTGCCACTTGCCCGAATACCAGTTCTGCACGGCAGGCAACGAAAAGGCTTTGTGGGTAATGCTACGTATTTCTTCTTCCTGTTCTCTACTACCTATAACCCCTTCGAAAATTAATTGTTCAATGGCCGGTTCAATATCAGTAACGGTATTTATTCGCGAAAAAAGTGTATGAAGTAACCGTCCGCGATCAATAAACCTGAACTCGGATTCGCCCTCTTCAACTCCCTGTATAAAATCTGCCGAGCGATTAGATTGCCTGAATTGGATATCATGCTTCATCGATTTCATGGTAACCGGAAGTTTTATGGGCTTTTTCAATAACTTATTGGTTATTTCCTCTCCGATTTTAGATGCAGAAGCACATATCCCGCCACATTCATATATATCTTCTTTACCCTCTTTCTTCATTATGTTTTTGCTCACCAATTGCGGTAAAGCATTAGCCAACAGTTCGCTCATTGTATTGCCTCTATCTTTTTTACTCCATACAATGAGATTTTTTCCGGCACGGGTAAAGGCAACATATAGCAGATTCAGGTTATCAACCCATAACTGCATTCGTTCATTAAGATAATCTTTAATATAAATAGATTGCGCCATTTGCCTTGAATAATTCACCGGCACAATATCCAGATCGTTGTAGGGGAGAACTTCGGGAAAACACCATACCAGTTGTTGTGTTGTTTCGTTTTCCAGTTTCCAGTCGCAAAAAGGAATTAAAACCGTATGGAATTCCAGTCCTTTCGACTTATGAATGGAGAAGATACGAATTCCTTCCACTTCTCCGTTAGGAATGGTTTGGCCGGATAATTTCTTATCCCAATGCTGAATAAACGCTGTAAGATCGGGCGAATTATCTTGCAGATAATCCATAACCGCATCGAAGAAGGAGAATAAATAAGCATCCTGATCCTGTATTCGCTCCAGTTCAAAGATGATAAAAAGTTCTTCCAGAAGTTCGTATAGCGGCATCAATCTCAACTTATGAATATTATCGATAAACGCCGATGGAAGGTAGGAATCATCCATGCTGAGAAGTAACCGGCTGCGATCGGTAGGATTATAAAACACATCTTTTTGGTACGAAAGAATTAATTGTGCCCGGGATATTTTATCTTCGGGATTCGATAGAAAACGTAGTGCGTCCATCATAACAGAAATAGCAAGTGAAGCATCCAACTTGAAAGCTTCATCGGATATTACCTTGCAATTCATTTCTTTATCAAAGTAGGCCGCTATCATCGGAATCATTTTGTTTTTGCGTACCAAGATGGCTATGTCATTTGTACGTACGCCCGCTTCTAATAATTTATTTACTTCTTCGCCTAGTTTTTCTAGTGTTTCTTCGTTATACTCGTCTGCATTATCACCTTTTAGATAAGATACTTTTACATATCCTTTGGCTTCTTCTTTAGAGGATTGCTGTACAACATCCTGATATGCCTTTTGCAGCGGCTCGCAGTTTACCCCGAGATCCGCAAAATGCCTGTCGTTAAGATAGTTTACAGCGGCGGTAAAAAAGTTATTGTTAAAAGTAATAATATTCGTCTCGCTTCGGTGATTGGTTACCAGTGCTTTTACCTTGATGGGGAAATTGACAATACGATCATTAAGCCCGTTCAATATCCCCCAGTCGCCGTTTCGCCAGCGATAAATAGATTGTTTTACGTCACCAACAATCAAACTGTTCGCACCTTGCGAAAGTCCTTCCAACAGCAGTAGCTTAAAGTTTTCCCATTGCATGCGGCTGGTATCCTGAAACTCATCAATCATTACATTACGTATGGTACTTCCTATCTTTTCGAATACGAATGAAGAATCGTTATCACCAATAAGAGAATGTAACAGTGCGTTAGTATCCGAAAGAAGAAAGCGATTATTCAGCCGGTTTTGCTCTCTCACTTCTTCATCAATTCCTGCCAATAATTGTAGCTTATGTAAATGCTGCAAAGAAAGCTTGCAACTGTTTACAATGATATTGTTTTTTTTACGGGCAGTCTCTGTTTTCTCCAGTAAAGGAATTAAAAAGGTTCCTGCCAGTGCAACAATATCTCCATAAAATCTAGATTTCTTAATAGCCCAAGAAGAAGGATCAACTAAACATTTTTCCACTGTCTTATTACGTATATCATCGGTTAATATAGACTTCCTCAGCTTTGTGAAATAACTCCGTATATATCTATGCAAATCATCCGGAGTCATGCCGTTCATTTCCAGTGTCTGTTCAAGCCAATCACAATAAACAATCATTTCCTTTTCGGCATCCTTCTTCATTGCATTCAGCTTCTCCTTATACTGTTTTATGGTGTCTGGATTTTTAAGCTTTTCACGCAGGGTAACTCCTTTCTCAATGTATTCTTCATTAAAGATGTTTTTCCCAAACTTCTTTACCTCGTCAGATACGTTCCATCTTTTATCGTTGGCTATTCGTTCGTAAATATAATCCAATAGCCATAATAGCATAGGCGAATTAGGCTGTAGCTTCTCAATCATTGAATCTACGGCCTCACTCAACACTTCATCCTGACTTAATTCTATATTCAGGTTAGGCGATAATTCTAATTCGCGTGCCAGATTCCTCATCACCGACTGGAAAAACGAGTCGATCGTTTCTACCCGAAAATGACTATAGTCGTGAAGTATATTTGTAAGCGCTTCTCCCGAAGCATTCCAGATTTCCTTTGCCGAGAATCCGGTTTCTTCGATTAATTTCTTCAAATAGGGTTCCGATCCCTTATCATTACTCCAAATACCGTATAGCTGGCTAAGGATGCGCTCCTTCATCTCGGCTGTAGCCTTGTTGGTAAAGGTTACGGCTAATATGCTTTTATAAGCGCGGGGATATAGAATAAGTTGTTTAATATACTCTACAGCAAGGGTAAATGTTTTCCCTGATCCAGCAGAGGCTTTATATATAAGGAGTTCACTCATTTTTTAATTTCAAAGAATAAATCAGGGCACCCGTTCGAAGTCGCAATCACGCATTTGCTTTTTAATTTCATCATCTGCGCGGAAACAAATGCGGTGCGATCGTATTTTCTTTGGTGTACATTCTTCGGGAGATTCTGCACCGCCCTGCTGATAGCCAGATAAAATGTTCCTAAACCATTTATGGTAACTGTACGACCATTTTTAATGTGCTTAACAATTTGTTTGGATAAAAGTTTAAGAACGGAAACAACATCACCGCTCGAAAGTGAACTCAATTCGGATAGTTCGTTGGCTAGTTGGCTTTCGTTAACTCCCTTCTTTTGCAAGGATTTAGGTACTAAAAAATACAGAGATTTTAATATTCCTTTAATTCTAAATGTTTTTTTTCTAACAACGTAAAGAACGGACATAAATTATTTATTAATAGAGTTAATGTAAATTAGATTTTTTATATTCCGTGTGCGTGCGTACCT
>DAIMFE010000023.1:0-34812 GCA_036724805.1 Bacteroides sp. | reverse complement strand
GTATTACTATCAATACTTCACACGTTGAATACGAAACAGCTAATCGTCACTATGCACACGTAGACTGTCCGGGTCACGCCGACTACGTTAAGAACATGGTAACCGGTGCTGCTCAGATGGATGGTGCTATCATCGTGGTTGCCGCAACAGATGGTCCTATGCCTCAAACTCGTGAACACATCCTTTTAGCTCGTCAGGTAAACGTTCCTAAACTGGTTGTTTTCATGAACAAATGCGATATGGTTGATGACGAAGAAATGTTGGAACTTGTTGAAATGGAAATGAGAGAACTTCTTTCATTCTATGAATTTGATGGTGACAATACTCCGGTTATCCGCGGTTCTGCTCTTGGAGCTTTGAACGGTGTTGCAAAATGGGAAGAACAAGTTCTTGAACTAATGAGACAAGTTGACGAATGGATTCCATTGCCTCCTCGTGAAGTTGATAAACCATTCTTGATGCCTGTTGAAGACGTATTCTCAATCACTGGTCGTGGTACTGTAGCTACAGGTCGTATCGAAACCGGTGTCATCAAAACCGGTGAAGAAGTTCAGATCATTGGTTTGGGTGCTGAAGCTAAGAAATCAGTTGTAACCGGTGTTGAAATGTTCCGTAAAATACTTGATACAGGTGAAGCTGGTGATAACGTAGGGTTATTGCTTCGTGGTATCGACAAAAATGAAATCAAACGTGGTATGGTTATCTGCCATCCGGGAAAAATTACTCCTCATAGCAAATTTAAAGCTGAGGTTTATATCCTGAAGAAAGAAGAAGGTGGACGCCACACTCCATTCCACAACAAATATCGTCCTCAATTCTACATCCGTACGTTAGATGTAACCGGTGAAATTACTCTTCCTGAAGGAACTGAAATGGTAATGCCGGGTGATAACGTTACAATCACTGTAGATTTGATTTACCCAGTTGCATTGAATGTAGGTCTTCGTTTCGCAATCCGCGAAGGTGGACGTACAGTGGGTGCGGGTCAGATTACTGAAATTCTTTAATAAGAGTATATGAGTAAATAAGTCAGGTAAAGTGAGGTATAGTAGATATGCTTTACCTACTTTTGCCTGACTTTACCTCACTCAAATACTTAGTACAAACGGGAGTAGCTCAGTTGGTAGAGCACTGGTCTCCAAAACCAGGTGTCGGGAGTTCGAGCCTCTCCTCCCGTGCTAATATTTAAGAAATGAAAAAAGTATTTAACTACATTAAGGAATCTTATAACGAACTTGCTCATAAAGTATCGTGGCCTACATTATCTGAACTTACTAACAGTGCAGTAGTTGTTTTATATGCTTCCCTCCTCATTGCAGTGTTAGTATTCGCTATGGACTTTTGTTTCAAGACCATAATGGAAAACTTAATCTATCCACATTAAAAAGAATAAAAAAGGATGTCTGAGATTGAAAAAAAATGGTATGTTTTACGTGCCATTAGTGGAAAAGAATCTAAGGTTAGAGAATATCTCGATGCAGAAATAAAGAATACTGATCTTAGCGAATATGTGTCTCAGGTATTGATTCCTACCGAAAAAGTATATCAGGTTCGCAATGGAAAGAAAATTGTGAAGGAAAGAAGTTATCTTCCTGGTTATGTATTGGTAGAGGCGGCTCTTGTTGGTGAGGTAGCTCACCGCTTAAGAAATACGCCGAATGTGATTGGTTTTCTGGGTGGTCAGGAAAAACCTGTTCCATTGAGGCAGTCGGAAGTGAATCGTATACTTGGAACAGTAGATGAGCTGCAAGATGCGGGTGAAGAAATCAACATCCCGTATATTGTGGGCGAAACTGTAAAGGTAATCTTTGGTCCTTTCAGCGGATTCAGTGGAATCATTGAAGAAGTGAATAGCGAGAAAAAGAAATTAAAGGTTATGGTTAAGATATTCGGGCGCAAAACTCCGCTTGAATTAGGCTTTATGCAAGTAGAAAAAGAATAATGCAGGTGTTACGCTGTAGTATTCTTATTAATGTTTATATATAAATCAATAAAAAATGGCTAAAGAAGTTGCTGGACAAATCAAATTACAGATTAAAGGAGGCGCAGCAAATCCATCTCCCCCAGTAGGACCTGCATTGGGTTCAAAAGGGATCAATATCATGGAATTTTGCAAGCAATTCAACGCCAGAACCCAAGACAAAGCAGGGAAAATCCTGCCTGTTATCATTACTTATTATGCAGACAAGTCTTTTGATTTTGTAATCAAGACTCCTCCTGTTGCCATTCAACTTTTAGAAATGGCTAAGGTAAAAGGTGGTTCTGCTGAGCCTAATCGTAAGAAAGTTGCCGAGCTTACTTGGGAACAAGTTCAAACGATTGCTCAGGATAAAATGGTCGACTTGAACTGTTTTACTATAGAAGCTGCTATGACAATGGTTGCTGGTACAGCTAGAAGTATGGGTATCGCTGTTAAAGGGGATTTCTCGGTTAATAAATAATTAAACTTCAATTTAGAATGGGTAAACTGACAAAAAAACAAAAGTTAGCTGCAGAAAAAATTGAAGCAGGGAAAGCATACTCACTGAAAGAAGCTGCATCACTGGTAAAAGAGATTACTTTTACTAAGTTTGATGCATCTGTAGATATAGATGTGCGTTTAGGCGTCGATCCACGTAAAGCTAACCAAATGGTGAGAGGTGTTGTTTCACTTCCTCATGGTACTGGTAAAGAAGTTCGTGTGTTGGTGCTTTGTACACCTGATGCTGAAGCTGCTGCTAAAGAAGCTGGCGCTGATTATGTTGGTCTTGACGAATATATTGAAAAGATCAAGGGTGGATGGACCGAAATTGATGTTATCATCACTATGCCATCTATCATGGGTAAAATTGGTGCCCTGGGTCGTATACTTGGTCCTCGTGGACTTATGCCTAACCCCAAAAGTGGTACTGTCACAATGGATGTAGCTAAAGCTGTTAAAGAAGTTAAACAAGGTAAGATCGACTTCAAAGTTGATAAGACCGGTATTGTTCATACTTCAATAGGTAAAGTGTCTTTCGATCCGGAAAAAATCCGTGATAATGCGAAAGAGTTTATGGCTACCATAAACAAACTGAGACCGACTGCAGCTAAAGGGACATATATCAAGAGTATTTATCTTTCAAGTACAATGAGTTCGGGTATCAAAGTTGACCCGAAAACAATTGAAGAAGTTTAAAAACAAAAAGAATCATGAGAAAGGAAGATAAAAATTCAATTATAGAGCAAATAGCTGCTACCGTACAGGAATATAGTCACTTCTATCTGGTTGATCTTACTGCTATGGATGCAGAGAAAACCAGTGCCTTAAGAAGAGCTTGTTATAAAGCGGATATCAACTTGATGGTTGTTAAAAACACACTGCTGGAAAAAGCATTGGAAACGCTTGAGGTTGACTATACACCTCTTTATGGATCATTGAAGGGAGCAACAGCAATTATGTTCAGCAACACTGCTAACGTACCTGCTAAGTTGATCAAGGATATGTCTAAAGATGGTATTCCTGGATTAAAAGCTGCCTATGCAGAAGAAAGTTTCTACATAGGTGCTCAACAGCTTGACGCTCTTGTTAGCATTAAGAGTAAAAATGAAGTTATTGCCGATATTGTTGCATTGCTGCAATCACCGGCGAAAAACGTTATTTCAGCTCTTCAATCAGGTGGTAACACCCTTCACGGAGTTCTTAAGACTCTTGGTGATAGATAATTAATCAATCATTTTCAGTAAAATTAAACATTAAAAAACGTATAAATAAAATGGCAGATTTAAAAGCTTTTGCAGAACAACTAGTTAACTTGACAGTAAAAGAAGTTAATGAACTTGCAACTATCCTTAAAGAAGAGTATGGTATTGAACCTGCTGCTGCAGCTGTAGCTGTTGCTGCTGGTCCTGCTGCCGGTCCTGCTGAAGAAGTAAAAACTTCTTTCGATGTAGTATTGAAAAGTGCAGGTGCAGCAAAATTACAAGTAGTAAAAGCTGTTAAGGAAGCATGCGGCCTTGGCTTGAAAGAAGCTAAAGATTTAGTAGACGGTGCTCCTAGCGTGGTTAAAGAAGGTTTGGCTAAAGACGAAGCAGAATCATTGAAGAAAACATTAGAAGAAGCTGGAGCTGAAGTTGAACTTAAATAAGAAAAACCTGGAAAACAGGGCGTTCGGTTAGGAATCCTCCAAAAGAGGGTTCTTAGCCTTTTTGTGTATATATTTAAAAAAAGTTCTACAAATTCACTGACAGATGTCTTCAAATACTGTAAATCAAAGAGTTAATTTTGCTTCGACTAAAAATCCATTAGAATATCCGGATTTTCTGGAAGTACAATTGAAGTCATTCCACGACTTTCTACAACTAGATACTCCGCCTGAAAAGCGTAAAAAAGAGGGATTATATAAAGTATTTGCTGAAAATTTCCCTATTGCCGACACAAGAAACAACTTTGTTCTTGAGTTTCTGGATTACTATATTGATCCGCCGCGCTATACCATAGAAGATTGTATAGAGCGTGGGCTTACTTATAGTGTTCCGCTGAAGGCAAAATTAAAATTATATTGTACAGACCCCGATCACGAAGATTTCGATACGGTTATTCAGGATGTATTCCTTGGCCCGATTCCTTATATGACTGATAAGGCTACTTTCGTCATAAACGGAGCAGAACGTGTGGTTGTATCACAACTTCACCGTTCACCGGGTGTATTCTTTGGGCAAAGCGTTCATGCTAACGGAACAAAACTATACTCGGCTCGTATCATTCCTTTCAAGGGATCATGGATTGAGTTTGCTACTGACATTAACAATGTTATGTACGCATACATCGACCGTAAAAAAAAGTTGCCCGTTACAACTTTATTGAGAGCTATCGGTTTTGAGAATGATAAAGACATTCTTGAAATATTCGATTTGGCCGAAGATATTAAGGTCAATAAAAGCAATCTCAAGAAGGTGGTTGGCAGGAAACTGGCTGCTCGTGTTTTGAAGACCTGGATTGAAGATTTTGTAGACGAAGATACTGGTGAAGTTGTTTCTATCGAGCGTAACGAAGTCATTATCGATCGTGAAACTGTTATCGAACCGGAGCATGTTGATGAAATTCTGGATTCGGGTGTCTCAAATATCCTTATTCACAAGGATGAACCGAATCAGTCCGACTTCTCCATAATATATAATACTCTTCAGAAAGACCCGAGTAACTCGGAAAAAGAAGCTGTTTTGTATATTTACAGGCAGCTTCGTAACGCCGATCCGGCAGATGATGCCAGTGCGCGGGAGGTTATTAATAACTTATTCTTCTCTGAAAAAAGATATGACCTTGGCGATGTAGGTCGTTATAGAATCAATAAGAAATTGAATCTATCAACCGACATGGATGTTAAGGTTCTTACTAAAGAAGATATTATCGAAATCATCAAATACCTGATTGAACTGATCAATTCAAAAGCTGACGTAGATGATATCGACCACTTAAGTAACAGGCGTGTACGTACTGTGGGCGAACAATTGTCGAACCAATTTGCCGTTGGTTTGGCTCGTATGTCTCGTACAATTCGTGAGCGCATGAACGTTAGAGACAATGAAGTATTTACTCCGATTGACCTGATCAATGCGAAGACTATTTCTTCCGTAATCAATACATTCTTCGGAACAAATGCGCTGTCTCAGTTCATGGATCAAACTAACCCATTGGCTGAGATTACTCACAAGAGACGTATGTCTGCCCTTGGCCCCGGTGGTCTTTCGCGTGAACGCGCCGGATTCGAGGTTCGTGACGTGCACTACACTCACTATGGCCGTCTTTGTCCGATTGAAACCCCTGAAGGTCCGAATATCGGTTTGATTTCTTCTTTATGTGTATATGCCAAGATCAACGAACTTGGATTCATTGAAACTCCATATCGCCAGGTAGCTGATGGTAAAGTAGATATCTCAGATAATGGTATCGTTTATCTAACAGCTGAAGAAGAAGAAGCAAAAATCATTGCTCAAGGTAATGCCCCATTGGATGATAATGGTAAATTCATTCGTACCCGTGTAAAAGCCCGTCAGGATGCTGATTATCCGTTGGTTGAACCGGGTCAGGTAGAATTAATGGACGTGGCTCCACAACAGATTGCTTCTATTGCCGCCTCTTTAATTCCGTTTCTTGAACATGACGATGCTAACCGTGCGCTAATGGGATCGAACATGATGCGTCAGGCAGTGCCATTATTAAGAACAGAATCTCCTATCGTAGGTACAGGTATCGAGGGGCAGCTTGTAAAAGACTCGCGTACACAAATCACTGCTGAAGGGGAAGGTGTTGTTGAGTATGTTGACGCTACCACTATTCGTATCAAATACGATAGAACCGATGATGAAGAATTTGTAAGTTTCGAATCTGCCATAAAAGAATACACACTTCCTAAGTTTCGTAAGACTAACCAAAACATGACGATCGATCTTCGCCCTATTTGCGAAGTTGGAGATCGTGTTTCGGAAGGGCAAATACTTACAGAAGGATATTCAACTGAGAGGGGGGAATTAGCATTAGGTAAAAACCTTTTAGTGGCTTATATGCCTTGGAAGGGATATAATTACGAAGACGCGATTGTTTTGAACGAACGTGTTGTAAGAGAAGATTTGCTCACTTCTGTTCATGTTGAAGAGTACGCCCTCGAAGTTCGCGAAACAAAACGCGGTATGGAAGAGCTTACTGCTGATATTCCTAACGTAAGTGAAGAGGCTACAAAAGATCTGGATGAAAACGGTATCGTGAGAATCGGTGCACGCATTCAACCGGGTGATATATTGATTGGTAAAATTACTCCTAAGGGTGAATCAGATCCTTCACCGGAAGAAAAACTGCTTCGTGCAATCTTCGGTGATAAAGCTGGTGATGTGAAGGATGCTTCTTTGAAAGCTTCCCCATCTTTATCAGGAGTTATTATAGATAAAAAACTCTTCTCACGTGTAATCAAGAGCCGTAGTTCTAAGATGGCTGATAAAGCTTTATTGCCGAAGATTGATGATGACTTCGAGTCAAAAATTGCCAAACTTAGAGGTGTTTTGGTTCAGAAGCTGCTCAGGCTGACAGAAGGGAAAGTTTCTATGGGAGTGAAAGATTATTTGGGTGCGGAAGTTGTTGCCAAAAATGCAAGGTTTGTTGTTGCTGACTTTGACAATATGGATTTCTCTGCAGTTCAGTTAAGCGGATGGACAGATGATGCCAGAACAAATGCTATGATCCGAGATGTAATCCTGAACTTCCTGAAAAAATATAAGGAGCTTGATGCCGATCTGAAACGTAAGAAGTTTAGTATTACTATTGGTGATGAACTTCCTGCCGGTATCATTCAAATGGCTAAAGTATATATCGCTAAGAAGCGTAAGATTGGTGTGGGTGATAAGATGGCCGGACGTCATGGAAATAAAGGTATTGTTTCTCGTATCGTTCGTCAGGAAGATATGCCATTTCTTGAAGATGGAACTCCGGTTGATATTGTACTTAATCCATTGGGTGTGCCTTCCCGTATGAATATCGGACAGATTTTCGAAGCTGTTCTTGGTTCTGCAGGAAAGAAACTTGGTGTGAAATTTGCAACTCCTATCTTCGATGGTGCAACGTTAGAAGACCTGTCGGAATGGACAGACAAAGCCGGCTTACCACGTTATGGTAAAACCTACCTTATAGATGGTGGTACCGGAGAACGTTTTGACCAGCCGGCAACTGTTGGTGTAACCTATATGTTGAAACTCGGACATATGGTTGAAGATAAGATGCATGCTCGTTCAATTGGTCCTTATTCACTGATTACACAGCAACCTCTTGGAGGTAAAGCCCAATTTGGGGGACAGCGTTTCGGAGAAATGGAAGTTTGGGCAATCGAAGCATTCGGTGCATCTCATATCCTTCAGGAAATCCTGACAATCAAATCCGATGATGTAGTTGGACGTTCAAAAGCTTATGAAGCGATCGTTAAAGGCGAACAAATGCCACAACCGGGTATACCTGAATCCTTGAACGTATTGTTGCATGAACTCAGAGGACTTGGTTTAAGCGTCAACTTAGAATAATTATATAAACCTTTTCATAGGAATAAAATATATGGCTTTTAGAAAAGAAAATAAATCAAAGGGTAATTTCTCCAAAATTTCAATCGGCTTGGCCTCTCCTGAAGAAATTCTGGAGAATTCAAGTGGTGAAGTATTGAAGCCTGAAACCATTAACTACCGAACTTACAAACCCGAACGCGATGGGTTGTTCTGCGAACGTATATTCGGCCCGATTAAGGACTACGAATGTCATTGCGGAAAATACAAGCGTATCCGTTATAAAGGTATTGTGTGCGACCGTTGTGGTGTGGAAGTTACTGAAAAGAAAGTTAGACGTGAACGTACAGGGCATATTCAATTGGTTGTGCCTGTGGCTCATATCTGGTATTTCCGCTCGCTTCCCAATAAAATCGGTTATCTGTTAGGTTTACCTACTAAGAAACTTGATTCAATTATATATTATGAGCGCTATGTTGTTATTCAGGCTGGAGTAAAAGCCGAAGACGGTTTAGCCACTTATGATTTACTCTCTGAAGAAGAATATTTGGATATTCTGGACACTCTTCCAAGAGAAAATCAATATCTTGAAGATAATGATCCTAATAAATTTATTGCCAAGATGGGTGCGGAAGCAATCTATGATTTGCTTGCTCGCATCGACCTGGATTCTCTTTCTTATGATTTAAGAAACCGTGCAGGTAACGATTCTTCACAGCAACGTAAGAATGAAGCCTTGAAACGTTTGCAGGTAGTAGAATCTTTCCGCGCATCACGTGGCCGCAATAAACCCGAATGGATGATTGTACGTATTGTTCCGGTAATTCCACCCGAACTTCGTCCATTGGTACCATTGGATGGTGGTCGTTTCGCTACTTCAGATTTAAATGACCTTTACAGGCGTGTTATTATACGTAACAACCGCTTGAAGAGACTTATCGAGATCAAAGCTCCGGAAGTAATCTTACGTAATGAAAAACGTATGCTTCAGGAATCGGTTGACTCACTGTTCGATAACTCACGTAAATCAAGCGCTGTTAAAACAGATGCTAACCGTCCGCTGAAATCATTGTCGGACAGCTTAAAAGGTAAACAAGGACGTTTCCGTCAGAACCTTTTAGGTAAACGTGTTGACTACTCGGCTCGTTCGGTTATCGTTGTAGGTCCTGAACTAAAAATGCACGAATGTGGTATTCCAAAACTGATGGCTGCTGAACTTTACAAGCCGTTCATTATCCGCAAGTTAATTGAACGTGGTATTGTGAAGACTGTTAAATCGGCTAAGAAAATTGTAGACCGCAAAGAAGCAGTTATTTGGGATATCCTTGAACACGTAATGAAAGGTCATCCAGTATTGCTTAATCGTGCTCCTACTCTTCACCGTTTAGGTATTCAGGCATTTCAGCCAAGAATGATCGAAGGTAAGGCAATTCAGCTACACCCGTTAGCATGTACTGCGTTTAATGCTGACTTTGACGGTGACCAAATGGCAGTACATTTGCCTTTAGGCAATGAAGCTATTCTTGAAGCACAGATGTTAATGCTGGCTTCACACAATATCCTTAACCCGGCCAATGGTGCTCCTATTACCGTTCCTTCACAGGATATGGTGCTTGGTTTATATTACATTACCAAGGTAAGAAAAGGTGCTAAAGGTGAAGGTTTGACTTTCTATGGTCCCGAAGAAGCATTAATCGCTTATAACGAAGGTAAAGTAGATATTCATTCTCCGGTAAAAGTAATTGTAAAAGACCTTGATGAAGCAGGAAACATCGTTGATGTAATGCGCGAAACAACTGTTGGCCGTGTTATTGTTAACGAAATCGTTCCTCCTGAAGTAGGTTATATCAATACGTTGATCTCTAAGAAATCACTTCGCGACATCATTAGTGATGTAATTAAGGTATGTGGAGTGGCTCGTACTGCCGATTTCCTCGATGGTATCAAAGATTTGGGTTATCAAATGGCCTTCAAAGGCGGTTTGTCATTCAACCTTGGTGATATCATTATCCCTGAACAAAAAGAAACCCTTGTTCAACGTGGTTATGATGAAGTAGAGCAGGTTATCAACAACTATAACATGGGATTCATTACCAATAACGAACGTTATAATCAGGTAATCGACATCTGGACGCATGTAAACTCTGAATTGTCCAACATTCTGATGAAAACTATTTCGGAAGATGACCAGGGATTCAACTCAGTGTATATGATGCTTGATTCAGGTGCTCGTGGATCTAAAGAACAGATTCGTCAGTTATCAGGTATGCGTGGTTTGATGGCGAAACCTCAGAAGGCTGGTGCCGAAGGTGGTCAGATCATTGAAAACCCAATTCTTTCAAACTTCAAAGAAGGTCTTTCTGTGTTAGAGTACTTTATCTCTACCCACGGAGCTCGTAAAGGTTTGGCGGATACTGCCTTGAAAACAGCCGATGCCGGATATCTTACGCGTCGTCTTGTTGATGTATCGCATGACGTTATTATTAATGAAGAAGACTGTGGAACACTCCGCGGACTTATAGCAACCGACTTGAAGAATAACGATGAGATTGTTGCTACACTGTACGAACGTATTCTGGGGCGTGTGTCTGTACATGATATTCTTCATCCAACTACTGGTGAAATACTTGTGGCCGGTGGCGAGGAAATCACAGAAGATATTGCGAGGAGAATTGATCAATCGCCAATTGAAAGCGTTGAAATTCGTTCGGTATTAACATGTGAATCTAAAAAAGGGGTTTGTGCTAAATGTTACGGGCGTAACCTTGCTACAAACAATATGGTTCAAAGAGGTGAAGCTGTCGGTGTTATTGCTGCACAATCAATCGGTGAGCCGGGTACACAGTTAACACTTCGTACATTCCATGCCGGGGGTACCGCATCGAACATTGCAGCTACTGCAACCATTATTGCTAAAAATGATTCTCGCTTAGAGTTCGATGAACTTCGTACTGTTGATACAGTAGATATCGATACTGGTGAATCAGTGAAGATAGTGGTAGGTCGTTTGGCTGAGGTACGTTTCATTGATATCAACACAGGAATCATTCTTTCAACTCAAAATATACCTTACGGTTCTAAACTCTATGTTTCTGATAATGACACTGTAAAGAGTGGAACCCTTATTGCTAAGTGGGATCCATTCAACGCTGTTATCATTACCGAAGCAACAGGTAAGATTGAATTCGAAGGTGTTATTGAGAACGTTACTTATAAGATCGAATCTGATGAAACTACCGGTTTACGCGAGATCATCATCATCGAATCTAAAGATAAAACCAAGGTTCCGTCAGCTCACATCTTTGATGAAGGTGCTCAGCTGATCCGTACATATAACTTACCTGTGGGCGGCCACGTTGTAATTGAAAACGGTCAGAGAGTGAAGGCCGGTGAAGTTATCGTGAAGATACCACGTGCCGTAGGTAAAGCGGGTGACATCACAGGGGGACTTCCGCGTGTTACTGAATTATTCGAAGCACGTAATCCTTCTAATCCTGCTGTTGTATCCGAAATTGACGGTGAAGTAACTATGGGTAAAATCAAACGTGGTAACCGTGAAATCATTGTTACTTCTAAAACAGGTGAAATTAAAAAGTACCTTGTGGCACTATCTAAACAAATCCTTGTTCAGGAAAACGACTACGTTCGCGCTGGTACTCCACTATCGGATGGTGCAACCACTCCGGCTGATATCCTTGCCATTAAAGGGCCTACTGCCGTACAAGAATATATCGTGAATGAAGTTCAGGATGTATACCGTTTGCAAGGTGTGAAGATCAATGATAAGCACTTTGAAATCATCGTTCGTCAGATGATGCGTAAAGTTGAAATTGATGAGCCGGGAGATACCCGTTTCCTTGAACAACAAATTGTTGATAAGCTGGAGTTCATGGAAGAAAATGATCGCATCTGGGGTAAGAAGGTTGTTTTGGATGGTGGTGATTCTCAAACTATGCAAGCCGGGCAGATTGTTACCGCACGTAAACTAAGAGATGAAAACAGTATGCTGAAACGTCGTGACATGAAACTTGTTGAAGTTCGTGACGCTGTTCCTGCTACATCAACTCAGATACTTCAAGGTATTACACGTGCTGCATTGCAAACTCAAAGTTTTATGTCAGCTGCTTCCTTCCAGGAAACAACTAAGGTATTGAATGAAGCTGCAATTAACGGTAAAGTTGACAGACTTGAAGGTATGAAAGAGAACGTAATCTGCGGTCACTTAATACCTGCCGGTACCGGACAACGTGAGTTCGAAAAGATCATTGTAGGATCAAAAGAAGAATATGACCGTATACTTGCTAACAAGAAAACGGTTCTTGATTATAACGAAGTGTAATTACTCCGTTTCAAATAATAGAAAAGGGGCAACCATTATTGGTTGCCCCTTTTCTATTATTTATACTGCACTTCCTTAAACGCATATTGTCTTCTTTTCCCTTCCCTATCTTCTAGAACCAGCAATCCTTCGGGTAGAACTTCGACTATACGTGCCTCAAATTCACTTTCTTCATCTCTGTACCAATAGTAGCCATCTTTGCGATACAAAGAATCATGGTAAAGTTCATCAATTATACCCTCCTTCTCTTCCTTCAAAAGATTATAGTAATAGCTAACATTCTCAATAATCGAATGAAACACTTCCGATATATCCAGAACTTGATTGGTTATATTGAAGAGTGAAACCGGATTACCTGCACCTTCTTCGAAATCTTTCTGGTTAACATTCACCCCAATCCCTGCAATGCTTTTTTGTATAATCGCACCCAGTAAATCATTCTCAATCAGCGTACCACATATCTTTTTATCCTTCCAATACATGTCGTTGGGCCATTTAATTGAGAAGTCTTTACCATAAGCATCTAACGTCTTTTTTAATGCGAGGGATACAACCTTTGAAATATAGAACTGCTTCTTTGCTACCAAAAAATCCGGATAAATAATAAAACTGAATAACAGATTCATTCCTTCTTCGGATACCCAGGAGTTGCCCCGCTGACCTTTTCCGGAAGTCTGATAATCAGCAATTACGGATGATAATTCCTCTAATTTAGTTTGATTACTTAGCTTTTCAAGATAATTAATAGTCGAATCAATTTGCCGAAGATGAATTACCGGAACAGAGAAGTTACAGTGCTTCATACTCTTCCCTCATTTTCTTGGAAAACTTCTTTACCACTTCACCATAAGAATGATCTATCAACTCGCAAATAAACTTGTCACTTGCATCTCTGTCAAACCATACCTGATTCCAATATTTCTTACTTAAACAATACTCACGGGCGGATTCAATATTCATGATCTTATTTATTTAAAACATTGGCGGATAAAACGCCTCCTCAATATGTTCTATTTTGAAATTACCCTCCTGACCAATCACTGAAATAATATCGAAACGAACAGGAGCATCAATTTGAAACATTTTCATGTAAGTATCGGCAGCAAGAACTATTCTATTTATCTTTTGTCGGGTAACTGCTTCCTGCGGTAAAGAATAATTTGTATTCTGTCTGGTCTTCACCTCGATAATAACAAGTTCATTGTTCTTTGCAGCAACAATATCCAGTTCTAAATGCCCACGCCGCCAGTTGCGGTGACGAATAACATAATCATTACTCTCAAGATATGACACAGCTGCGCGTTCTCCTGCTTCACCAAGTAAGTTGTGTTCGGCCATTTTGTTTGTTTTTCACAAAATTACTCTTTTTATCTTTTGAATTTACATAAGTAAAAGTAATTTTGCAGAGAATTATGAAAAAGAGGGATAAGGGATGCGGCAATAGCCCTGTAAACGAGCCAAAACGTCAGCACAAGGTGACATGTTTGCTGAGTGATGAAGATATGCGAATCATAGATCGTTATCTTCAAAAGTATAAAATATCCAACCGCTCGCGCTGGATAAGGGAAACCATTCTCGCTTCTATATGCAGAAGTATGGAAGAAGACTACCCTACCCTTTTTAACGAACATGATATGAGAAGATAAATGGATAAGTCCAACGATATATCGTTCATGAAGCAGGCTCTTATCGAAGCAGATAAAGCTGCCGGGAGAGGAGAAGTTCCGGTGGGGGTTGTAATCGTTTGTAAAGGACGAATCATTGCCAGAGGACATAACCTGACTGAGACTTTAAACGATGTAACCGCGCATGCAGAAATGCAATCCATCACCGCAGCTGCTAATGTACTGGGAGGGAAGTACCTTACAGACTGTACTATTTATGTTACTGTGGAACCTTGTGTAATGTGCGCAGGAGCACTGGGCTGGGCACAGATAAGCAGAATAGTATTTGGTGCGTCAGATGAAAAAAGAGGCTATCAAAGATTTGCCCCCAATGCTTTGCATCCTAAAACAGAAGTTGTACAAGGGGTACTGGCTGATGAATGCAGCCAACGAATGAAGAACTTTTTCAATGCCAGACGGTAATTCCTATTTATCATCTTTTATCTCTTCGAAGTCAACATACTCTCCATCGCTCTTATCGAATATTTTTTTACGTTCTTTTTCGCGTGAATTAGCAGTCTCTGTTTTTCTTTGAGCCTGGGTATGTGTTTGTGTACGAGATTGAGTATTGTTTGTGCCGGTGCGTTGCCCACCAAATATTCCGCGGAATATAGTACTTATAATAGAGAGCCCGAAAAGCAATATTACAAGTATAATTATAAATACGAATCCTAAAAGAGAGAAGAAGAACATAGGCTAAAGTTTTTAATCAAAATAAAACGAGTAAAGAACAACAAACATGCCAAAAGAATGTTTATCCCTTCTTCCGGGTTATTAAGGAGAGTATAATATACCATCCTATACTTGCTGCTATACCACCTACATGAAGAAATGCTATAAGAAAGCAGCAAACAACAATAAAAGTATACTGAATTTTATTATCCTTCCAGGAGAGGTTTTTAAATTTCAGAGAGAACATTGGAATCTCTGAAACAAGCAAACCTGAAAATAAGAAGACCATCAAGAGTAAATATATTGCATTGAATTGAGGGGATACAAGAAAATCATAAGCCCCAACAATCAGTGTTGACCAGAATATACCGGTAGCAGTGGTTGTTAAACCAATGAAAGAACTTGTTTGACGGGTATCGTTGTTGAATTTAGCCAATCGTAAGCCGGAGAAAACTGCCAGTATAAATGCCAGAAAAGGAATATAATAACTTAACCCTGAAAGAAAAGAAGGATAAGCAACTTCTTTAAATAGAGAGAAGACCATTACAGAAGGAGCCATACCAAAACTAATGTCATCTGCTAAAGAATCCAGGTCTTTACCTATAGCCGATGGCGCACGAAGTAATCTGGCCAACATTCCATCGAAGAAATCGAAAACGGCACTTAACAGAATAAAAACCATGGCCATAGTATAGTTGGCTTCGAAGGCCATTACACAGGCAATGCAACCGGAGAAAAGATTCAGGCAAGTAACAAAATTTGGTATATAGCGAACAGCCATTCCGTATTATTTTAATTTGGCGATAACGGTTTGATTACCGGTGGTTCTTTGCCCCATAGTTACACAAACTTCGGTTCCCAAAGGCAAATAAACATCTACCCGCGAGCCGAATTTAATAAATCCCATGTGTTCATCGATGAAACATTCCTCTCCTACTTCGGCATAAGTAACAATGCGCCGAGCCATTGCACCTGCTATCTGCCGAGCCATAACTTCTTCTCCTTCGGGAGTTTCAATTACAATCATCGAACGCTCGTTTTCCGTACTGGCTTTTGGAAGCCATGCTTTAAGGAATTTACCGTTATGATGAGCAACTTTCCTTACAGTTCCGTCAACAGGATACCAATTGGCATGAACATTTAACGCACTCATAAATATAGAAATCATTAAACGCCGGTCTTTAAAATACTCGTATTCATCAACTTCTTCTATAACTACAATTCGCCCATCGGCAGGGGCTACCACTATTTTTTCTGTTGGGTGATCGAAAAGCCGGATAGGGCAACGGAAGAAATTAACAACGAGTGAGTATAAAATGATGCTTGCCGCAAGAAGAATATAAAAGAAAACACTGCAGCCGATAAGATAATAAACAGCCAGATTTAGCAATACTAATATCAAAAAGCCCCCAATCAAAATGTGATTACCTTCATGGTGTATCCTGATTTTCTTTAGCTTCTTTAAACGTTGGCCCATATATTATTTTAAGTTTTAGTTCAGTTTAATGCTTTAAGTTACTATACTTTATAGCTTACCGCCCTCATTATTATTTGCAAAAATAAACTTAATTTAAAAATATAACAAGTAATTAAGAGAGAATTAGATTATGTTGCTATTTTTTTGAAGAAAACTTTTGCCGAAACATATAGTCATTGTAATTTTGTTGAGTCCAGTTATAAGTTACAAGTACCCTGCAGGCAACTCATCTTTGTAACTCGTAATTTATAACTCGTAACTCATAACTCGTAACTACTATATTTATGCACGATTTTGTTCATTTACACGTCCATACCCAATATTCTTTATTAGATGGTCAGGCAAGTGTAAGCGCTTTGGTAGATAAAGCTATAACCGATGGAATGCGGGGCATAGCTATTACCGACCACGGAAACATGTTTGGGGTGAAAGAATTTACCAACTATATCTCGAAAAAGAATGGCGGTACCAACGGTGAGATAAAGGCTTTGAAGAAAAGTATTGCCGAACTCGAAGAAGGAGAGGAGGAGGATAATAAAGCAGAAAAGATTGCCGAACTGAAGGAGCAACTCACTGCCGCACAAAAGAAATTATTCAAGCCTATCATTGGATGCGAGATGTATGTTGCACACCGTACACTCGATAAAAAAGAAGGTAAACCCGACCAGAGCGGTTATCACCTTGTAGTTCTCGCCAAAAACGAAAAAGGATACCATAATCTTATTAAACTTGTTTCAAAAGCATGGACAGATGGTTATTATATGCGCCCGCGTACCGACCGCAACGAACTGGAAAAGCATCACGAAGGTTTAATTATTTGTTCTGCCTGTTTAGGTGGCGAAGTGCCCAAGAGAATCACCGCAGGAGAATTTAAAGAAGCGGATGAAACCATTCAATGGTACAAGAATCTGTTTGGCGATGATTATTATCTTGAATTACAGCTCCATAAAGCAACCGTTCCAAATGCTAATCATGAAGCATACGAATTGCAGACGGTTGTTAACAAACATCTTATAGAATTAAGCAAAAAGCATCATGTAAAACTGATATGCTCTAACGATGTTCACTTCGTAAACGAAGAACACGCCGAGGCTCACGACCGCCTTATCTGTTTAAGTACCGGTAAGGATCTGGACGATCCAAACCGTATGTATTATACCAAACAGGAATGGATGAAGACCCGTGAAGAGATGAATCAACTCTTCGGAAATATTCCGGAAGCCTTAACAAACACGGTAGAAATATGCGATAAAGTAGAATTTTACACAATCGATAATCCGCCCATCATGCCAACCTTCGAGATTCCGGTTGAGTTTGGAACCGAAGAAGAATACCGGAAAAGGATTACAGAAGAAGATTTGTTTAACGAATTTACCCGCGATGAGAACGGCAATGTGGTGCTGAGCAAAAAAGAAGCGCAAGCCAAGATTGATAGCCTCGGTGGCTATGAAAAGCTGTATCGCATTAAGTTGGAAGGTGATTATCTTAAAAAGCTAACTTATGATAAAGCGCCCAAGTATTATGGCGATCCTATACCGACCGATGTAAAAGAACGGCTCGACTTTGAGTTGCACATCATGAAAACAATGGGTTTCCCGGGATACTTCCTTATTGTACAAGATTTTATTGCCGCAGCACGTGGTATGGGAGTATCAGTAGGACCGGGACGTGGATCGGCTGCCGGATCGGCTGTTGCCTATTGCCTGGAAATCACCCGCATCGACCCTATAAAATACGATTTGCTGTTTGAGCGTTTCCTTAATCCGGACCGTATTTCACTTCCCGATATTGATATCGACTTCGATGATGACGGCAGGGGTGAAGTGCTTCAATGGGTAACCGAAAAGTATGGGTACGAAAAGGTAGCGCACATTATAACTTATGGCACAATGGCTACAAAAAGTTCTATTAAAGACGTAGCCCGCGTGCAGAAGGTTCCATTATCAGAATCGGAGAGATTGTGTAAACTGATTCCGGACAGAATACCTGATCGGAAAATAAACCTTCCTAATGCCATTGCGTACGTTCCGGAGTTGCAAATGGCAGAGGCTTCGCCCGATCCTTTAATACGAGACACGATAAAATACGCGAAGATACTTGAAGGAAATGTGCGCAATACCGGTGTACATGCCTGTGGTATTATTATTTGTCGTGATGATATAACCGATTGGGTACCCGTAAGTACTGCCGATGACAAGGAAACAGGCGAAAAGATGCTTGTTACCCAGTATGAAGGTTCGGTTATTGAAGAAACCGGCCTCATCAAGATGGACTTTCTGGGGCTTAAAACCCTTTCTATTATAAAAGAAGCCGTTGAAAACATTCGACTTAGGCACGGTATAAAACTAGATATTGATACGATTGATATCGAAGATGCCGAAACATACAAACTTTACAGCGAGGGAAAAACGGTTGGAACTTTCCAGTTTGAATCTGCCGGTATGCAGAAATACCTTCGGGAACTACAGCCTACCACCTTCGAAGACCTTATCGCGATGAATGCGCTCTATCGTCCGGGGCCTATGGATTATATCCCGGACTTTATTGATCGGAAGCATGGACGCAAGCCTATAGAGTATGATATACCTGTTATGGAACAATACCTGAGCGACACTTACGGTATCACTGTATATCAGGAACAGGTCATGCTTCTGTCTCGTTTGCTTGCCGACTTTACACGTGGCGAATCTGATGCCTTGCGTAAAGCCATGGGTAAGAAGCTACGCGATAAACTGGATCAGATGAAACCCAAATTCATTGAAGGGGGAAGGAAGAACGGACATGACCCTAAAATACTCGAAAAGATATGGGCCGACTGGGAGAAATTCGCATCTTATGCCTTCAACAAATCGCATGCAACATGCTATTCTTGGGTTGCCTATCAAACCGCATACCTAAAAGCCCACTATCCTGCCGAATACATGGCAGCCGTAATGAGCCGAAATATCTCTAACATTACGGAAATCACCAAGTTCATGGACGAATGTAAGGCCATGGGAATGGAGGTTTTAGGCCCTGATGTAAACGAATCTAACCTGAAATTTACCGTTAATTCCGAAGGTAATATCCGCTTTGGGTTAGGCGCCATTAAGGGTGTAGGCGAGAATGCCGTTCAGTGTATTATGAACGAACGGCAGGAGAATGGACCTTTCAAGGGGATATTCGACTTTGTTCAACGCATCAACCTAAATACCTGCAACCGGAGGAATATCGAAAATATCGCCCTTGCAGGCGGATTTGATAATTTCCCCGAAATCAGGCGAGAACAGTTCTTTGTAGGCAATGCCAAAGGCGAAACCTTTATTGAAACATTGATTCGTTACGGTAATAAATACCAGGCAGATAAGTCGTTTGCGGTAAATTCTTTATTTGGAGGTGATAATATAATAGATATAGCTACTCCCGAAATCCCGATAGCCGAACGGTGGAATGACCTTGAACGCCTAAATCGCGAACGTGAGTTGGTGGGTATTTATTTGTCGGCTCATCCGTTAGACGAATATTCTATTGTATTAGATCATATCTGCAACACCAAAATGGCCGAGCTTGAAAATAAAGAAGCCATTGCCAACAAAGATCTTACCATGGGCGGAATGGTTACCGCTGTGCGCCGCGGTATCGGCAAAACAGGTAATCCCTACGGATTCGTTAAGATTGAAGATTTCTCGGGTTTTTATGAGTTTGCATTCTTTGGAGCCGATTGGGTAAACTTTCAGGGATACCTGCAAGAGGGAACATTCCTTTATATAAAAGGTAAATGCCAACCAAAGAAATGGAAAGAAAACGAACTGGAAATAAAGGTAAATCTTATCGAGTTATTGCCCGATGTGAAAGAAAAACTGATCGAAAAATTCACGATCACTATTCCATTACCGGTTCTTAACACAGCATTAATCACAGAGTTGGCAATGCATACCAAAGATCATCCGGGCAATACGGAGCTTTATTTTAAGGTGAAAGACCCCGATGATGCTTCGCAATACCTCGACTTTATAGCCCGCCCAATTAAGATGTCGGTAGGCAAAGACTTGATCTCTTATTTAAAGGAACACCCCGAACTTGAGTTTCATATAAATTAGTTACCTTTGCAAACAAGAGGACATTTGCATTTGTTAATGTATTGTTAGAAAATATATATATGATAATTCTTATTTTAGCCGCGGCTAAATTATAATTTATAAACCAATAAATAAATCCTTAGTACAATGGCAGTAGAAATTACAGATGATAACTTTAGCACAATCATAGATGGAGAAAAGCCAATAGTTATCGATTTTGGTGCTGAATGGTGCGGACCCTGCAAAACAGTTGCACCTATTATTGAAGAATTGGCAAATGAGTACAAAGAACAAGTTACCATTGGCAAATGTGATGTTGACGCTAGCCCTGATTTAGCGGCTCGTTATAGCATTCGGAACATTCCAACCATTCTGTTTATAAAGAATGGAGAAGTTGTTGATAAACTTGTTGGCGCTGTTCCAAAAGCTAAAATAGAAGAGAAAGTAAAAGGATTGCTTTAGTTTCAAAAGCCAATGGCATAGTTCTATTGAGACCCGGGTGTCAACACCCTTTAGACCCGGGTGTAAAGAACGATTAGACCCGGGTCTCAGACCTACTCAGACCCGGGTCTAAACAAACAAAAGAAAGAAGCATTTAGGTATTCACTACTATTAATCGAAACAAAATGGCACAAGAAAACGATTTCTTACTCGATGACAATGATGATGAAAAGACGATTGAATTCATCAGAAACTATTTACCACAAGAGCTGAAAGAAAAGTTCAGCGATGACGAATTATACTATTTCATGGATGTTATGGACGAGTATTATGCCGAAAGCGGTATACTCGATGCAGAGCCCGATGAAGAAGGTTTTGTTAATATCGACCTTGAAGAAGTTGCCAAATACATCGTTAAAGAAGCAAATAAAGACAAGATAGGCGAATTTGATCCCGAAGAAATCTTGTTTGTTGTACAGGGCGAAATGGAGTACGGCAACAGTATAGGACAGGTAGATTAAATAATCTCCAAAGCATAATACTGGTAATCTCTTATCAGTGTTTGCAGAAATTTTTCATCATTCGCCGGTTTATTTATGGCCAAAACCTTTGCCACTTTCTCCGAAAGCTGGCTTATAAGTTTTATTCTGTCTACGCTTCCGGTGTCTAGCGTCTTAGTTATTATATTCACCTGCTCTAGTGACAAATCTGCCGCTTGCGGGAAGTATGGCTTATAATTCTCCGATAAATGATTAAACTCATCCAGGCTTACCTGGATTTTTTTATAGTTGTTTTCTTTCACCACCATCGTACCTGCAGCCAAATCACCAAGGCGTTGACTGTTTTTTGTAACAAGAATCATTATCAAACCAAGTCCTCCTGTTAAATTAAAATCAAATAGATACAATAGCCATCTCAATAAGTAGGCACTAAGTGTTGGGGTGGTTCCATCGGCTTTTACTACGCGAATATTCAGCAATTTCTTACCTATACTTTGCCCGTTGTTAAAGACTTCGAAAAGAAGAGAATAGAACATTGCCGGAAGATAAAAGAATAATAGAGCAAAAAATATACTTATATTACTTGCATGGCGTAACTGAAAAAAATCGTACATATATGTTACCGAGATTAGATAAATAATTAGTATTACATAATCAATAATACGCGCCAATATCCTTTCGCCGATACTTGCCGGTACCTGGTTAATGCGTACAAATTGCCCGGTTATGATGGTTGCACTCGCCATTATTATAAAAACTATTATCTAATTTGATTGCAAATATATGATAAATCTTCTATTTTTGCCTTTAACAAATTATCATTTACTCTTATTTACGATTTGGTGACTCGCAATTTACGATGGATATTACCCGTAAATAATGTAACTTCAATCGTAAAGGGTAAAAGGTAAATCGTAACTATTAAATGGTAAATGAAAGAAATTGTATTTATTCGCCGCAATATAGAGAAATGGAAGGAGATGCAAAAGATAGCAGACAAGGCTGCTGCGCAAACTCCCGATACCTTGGCGGATACCTACACCGATCTTACGGCCGATCTGGCATTTGCACAAACCCACTACCCCAATTCACGAATTACCATTTATCTTAACAACCTGGCTTCGGCTCTTCACAATATTATATACCGTAATAAAAGGGAAAAATGGTCGCGCATTCTTACTTATTGGAGCACAGAAGTGCCCTTAACCATGTATCATGCCCGCAAACAAATACGTTGGTCGTTCTGCATTTTCTTCGTTTCGGTATTGATAGGCATTATATCTACCCTTAATGATGAAAATTTCGCCCGCCTCATTTTATCAGACTATTACATAGATATGTCGCTAAGAAACATTGAAAACGGCGAACCAATGGCGGTTTATAAAAGTGGAGGCGAATTAATGTCCTTTCTGGGAATAACAATAAACAATATAATGGTTTCCGTTTATGCCTTTCTCGCCGGGTTATTCACCAGTTTCGGCACCGCGTTTATTCTATTGAATAACGGTATTATGGTAGGGGCATTTCAAACATTTTTCTATCAACAGGGATACCTTACCGAATCTATGCTAGCCATTTGGTTGCACGGAACACTAGAAATATGGGCCATTATTATTGCCGGCGCCGCAGGTATCGCACTGGGCAACGGAGTTATTTTTCCCGGCACTTACACCCGTATAGAAGCTTTTAAAAGAGGTGCAAAGAAGGGACTCAAAATAATTGTCGGAACTGTTCCGGTATTTATTATTGCCGGCTTTATCGAAGGATTTCTAACGCGCCATACCCATTTTCCTGTGTTTATACGACTAGGAATCATTTTATTATCACTTGCTTTTATTATATTCTACTATATTTATTTACCGAAGAAAAGATATTATGGAACAACAAAACCCCAAGATTAAGTTTTATGTTCGTCGTACATTTGGTGAAAAACTAAATGCAACATTCGATTTTATTAAGCAGAACTGGAAACCATTGCTGAAATACTCAACCTATTTCATCTTGCCTTTATGCCTTATTCAGGCATTTTTCCTCAATAAAACGATGCAGTCGTTACTGTCGTTAATGATGATGAGTGATAATTTATCCATGCTTCCACCCGATTTCTTGTTTAACTATTTGCTTGCTGTTTTCATGAATCTACTGGGCGGTATGCTACTGATATCTACCGTTTATACACTTATGCAATTGTATAATTCAAGAGAAGAAGGAATAGCCAACATAACCTTTAACGACCTGAAACCCCATATTTTTCGGAACATGGGCCGATATCTACTTGCCCTACTTGGCCTTATTCTCTTTACCATTGCAATTGGCTTAGTGCTGGGCACACTGGTAGTTATTTTTCCAAACATAGGAGTAATACTCTCCGTCTATATCGTTATATTAATAGCATATATTCCGCTTTCGTTAATGGTTCCTATACTTATTTTTGAAAAAATAAATCTGTGGAAAGCATTAATAAAGTCTCTGAAACTGGGCTTCGCAACATGGAGAGGCATATTTGCCATTGGCTTCGTAATAGGAATTATATACATGATAATTAGCGGTGTTGTTTCACTGCCCTTAACAGTAATATATGTAGTCAATTCACTCCTGATAACAAGTGATGCGGCAGTACAAACCGATCCTTCGGCATTCTATAGCATCGGCATGTATCTGCTAGGCAGTGTAAGCGCTTATGGAATGTATCTATCGACCATTTTACCCACCATAGCAATAGCCTATCAGTATGCCCATGCCAACGAAAAGATGAACAGCGTATCTGTAGTTGATGAGATAGATAATTTCGAAAACTTTTAAAAACTACGGATGAGCTTGCCAAATGACACACTCGTTTGCGACACAACCCGGCTTGCCTACTGGCAAAACAATCCGGCCTACGATTATAACCGGGAGTTAGTAGCTCCCGATTATAATCTTATAGACTGGTTTGGCCATCTGTTAAACAAACTTTTGCGCAATATCTTTGGTAACGAATTTGCCGAAAAATACAGTGATGTATTCTTTATTGCTGTTTTCATTATTGTTATCGCCCTTGTTGTATGGTTTATTTACAAAAAGAAACCCGAGCTTTTCATGCGTAACAAGAAGAACGCCACCCCATATACCGTACACGAAGACAACATTTACGGCATTGATTTCGACAAAGAAATAAAGAAAGCCCTCTACGCCAAAGATTATAAAAATGCCATTCGTTTTCTTTATCTGCAAACATTAAAACATGTTAGCGATAACAACTTAATTAACTGGCAGCTATACAAAACCCCTACAGAATACATTTACGAGATACAATCGGAGGCGTTGCGCCCACTCTTCCGCGATCTTACCAACCGTTTTTTATGCATACGTTATGGTAATTACGAAGCCGATGAGCAATCTTTTAATAAGATGCTTTCTCTTCGGGATAATATCCGGAAAGGAGGAGAAGCATGAAAGGCAATAGGTTGTACATTATATTTATTGTGATACTTCTGGTTATCCTTATCGCGTTAGAATATAATATGCCGAAGAATTTCGTGTGGAACCCCACCTTCAGTCAATACGATAAACAGCCGTTTGGGGCAGCTATATTCGATGATATTGTATCTCATTCCATCCCCGAAGGATATAGGATAGAGAACAAAACATTTTACCAACTGGAGCAAGACTCGCTACAAAACACAGCGATTCTAACTGTAAATGAAGAGCTTAGCTTAAACAGAGTGGATATTGAAAGTATGTTTAATCTTCTGGATCGAGGTAATAAGGTAATGCTTGTATCGAAACATTTTGGTTATAAATTAAGCGACACTCTGGGTTTTGCAGTTGATCCGAAGTATTTTCGCTTATCGCGATTTCGAGAATATGTTTCTCAACAAAAACAAAAAGATAGCATCTTTTGGAGAACGGATTCACTTTATAAGGAAAACATATATCAGGCATATTATCACATTAGAGGAGGAGATTTCTACGAAATACCCGATTCTATTTATACCGTTACAATATTATCGGAGGCAAAGTATACCGATAGCTTGTATTTACCTACTGCCCTGCGTTACGATACGAACAACAGTGAATTATATTTGGTCTCTTCGCCTTTACTATTCACCAATTATGGAATGCTCAACGAAAATACTTCGGCGTACATCTTCAGGCTTCTCACACAAATGAAAGGTATGCCTCTCATCCGCACCGAAGGATATAACAATGAAATTTCGGCAGAGGCACAAACGCCACTCCGTTATTTCTTGTCGCAGCCGCCTTTGCGATGGGGAATTTATCTTACATTAATTACAATTGTCCTCTTTATGATATTTACCGCCCAACGCCGGCAACGAGCAATTCCTGTGGTTCGCCCATCGGAGAATAAATCGTTGGAATTTGTAGAACTAATAGGAACACTTTATTTTCAGAAGAAAGAAAGCGCCAATCTTATAAGAAAGAAGTATATCTATTTCGCCGAAACAATTCGCAAAACCATCCATGTTGATTTGGACGATGGAAACGATGACGAAGAACATGCGGAAGCCATATCACGAAAAACAGGAATAGAAAAAGACAAAATATCTCGGTTGCTAATGTCACTCCGAAGGGTGAACGAAAGCAAACAACCGTATATGACGGATCAATTAATGAAGAAGTATATAGACAAAATGAATGAAATAATAAATCAAATATAAGTAACATCATATGGAAGACAATAGGGAACGAATAGATTTAACACTCTTCTCCGAGAAAATAGGAGAGTTGAAACGACACATAAGCGCTGTTATTGTAGGGCAGGAACGTACGGTTGATTTGCTGCTGACTACCATTCTTGCCAATGGTCACGCATTGATTGAAGGAGTTCCGGGAGTGGCGAAAACACTTTTGGCCCGGCTTACAGCCAAATTGATTGATGCTAAATTCGGGCGCGTCCAATTCACACCCGACCTCATGCCAAGTGACGTTTTAGGTACAAGTGTTTTTAATATGAAAACCAGTGATTTCGATTTTCACTACGGCCCGATATTTGCCGATATTGTTCTGGTAGACGAAATAAACCGTGCGCCGGCCAAAACCCAATCCGCTTTATTCGAAGTAATGGAAGAACGACAGGTAAGTATTGACGGCAACACCTATAAAATGGGCGAACTTTATACCATCTTCGCTACTCAAAACCCGGTTGAACAGGAAGGAACTTACAAACTTCCCGAAGCGCAACTCGACCGCTTTCTGATGAAAATAACCATCGATTATCCTTCTTTGGAAGAAGAAGTAGCTATTCTTGTACGTCATCATAACAATGTACGGTTAACCCAATTAGATGCTATCGAGCCGGTTATTACCCGCGAAGAGTTATTGGAACTAAAGCAAATGACCGAAAAGGTATTTGTGGAGCATACACTTTTACGGTATATCGCCACAATTATACAGCAAACCCGTACCAGTAAGGCGGTGTTTCTGGGGGCTTCTCCACGCGCTTCGGTTGCTATATTGCAGTCTTCTAAAGCATATGCCCTGCAACAAGGACGCGATTTCGTTGCTCCGGAAGACATCAAATTCGTTGCTCCGTATGTATTGCAGCATCGTTTACTTCTTACTGCCGAGGCCGAAATGGAAGGATATACAGCAGTGAAGGTTACTCAACGATTAATAGATAAAGTAGAAGTACCTAAATAGTACTTAAAAACCTATAACTCAAAAACTTAAATGATGTTTTTAACCGGTAGGTTTTATATTGCCATAACCATAGTAATCCTAACCATTTGTGGAGGATATATCTGGGCGCCCTTATTTATTATAGGTAAGGTTTTGCTTGTATCGCTGGTATTAGCACTATTGGCAGAAGGCTGGCTGCTCTATTCTCAAAAAGGGGTTAGTGCGAAAAGACAATGTTCGAAGCGCTTTTCAAATGGTGATGATAATATCGTTCGCATTCCGGTAGAGAACACATACCCCTTCTTTATACATCTGAAGGTGATTGATGAAATCCCCATTGTCTTTCAGAACAGGCATATTTCATTCCGAACTTCATTAAACAAAGGTGAAGAGAAAATCATTGAATATACTTTACGCCCGGTAAAACGAGGGGAATATCCGTTCGGATTTATCCGCGTATTTGCCGGTACCAAAGTTGGATTAATGCTTCGCCGGATAACCTGTGGCACTCCGGAGAGCATTAAAGTATACCCATCTTATCTGATGCTGCATCGGTACGAACTGCTTGCCATGAGCAATAACTTAACCGAGTTGGGTATTAAAAAGATACGCCGCATTGGCCATAACACAGAATTCGAACAGATAAAAGAGTATGTTAAGGGCGATGATTACCGTACGATTAACTGGAAAGCCAGTGCCCGGAGGCATCAGTTGATGGTGAATGTGTATCAGGATGAACGTTCGCAACAAATTTTTAGCGTTATTGATAAAGGGCGAATGATGCAGCAGGCATTTCGTGAAGTAACTTTACTGGATTATGCCATTAATGCTTCACTGGTTTTGTCGTATATTGCTATCCATAAGGATGATAAAGCCGGATTAGTTACTTTCAATGAAAACTTTGATACCTTTATACCTGCTTCAAAGCAATCTAGCCAAATGCATTTAATTCTTGATTCGCTTTATAATCAAAAAACTTCTTTTGGCGAAACTGATTATTCGGCTTTATGCGCGCATTTGGGCAAGCATCTGCACAAAAGGAGTTTCCTTATTTTATATACCAATTTTGTAAATATGGCAAGTATGCAGAGGCAACTTCCCTACTTACAACAACTGGCAAGCCAACACCGCTTGTTGGTTGTTTTCTTCGAGGATGCCGAACTAAAAAGATATATGCAAAGACAGGCAAAGGACACCGAAGAGTATTATCGCCAAGTAATAGCAGAGAAATTCGTATACGAAAAGCGGTTAATTGTTGGTAGTTTGAAGCAATATGGCATTTATTCGTTGCTTACTACACCGGAGAACTTATCGATTGATGTTATTAATAAGTACCTGGAAATGAAGAGCAGGCAGTTGCTGTAAAATTTATAATTCTTAATCTTCCTCAACCTAAACTGCAAAAGCAGTAAATATTCCGCAAAATTAATTATATTTGCCACTCTTAATGGGATGAATTTTAGAAGGTTCTGTAATAAGATTGCGTATAGTTATTAACAAAACAGGCGACTTATTAACAGAATTGCAAAAAGTTCATCATGTTTCGTAGGTGCTATGACGAAATATCATTTATTTCGCTACCGATTTAAATATAACTATTATGGGGAAAATTATTGCTTTAGCTAACCAAAAAGGAGGCGTAGGTAAAACCACAACTACCATTAATTTGGCTGCATCACTGGCAACAATGGAAAAGAAAGTGTTGGTTGTAGATGCTGATCCACAGGCTAATGCCTCTTCCGGATTAGGTATCGACATTAAAGCAGCCAAAAGCACGATCTATGAATGTATCATTAATGGAGAAAATGTAAAAGAAGCTGTACAGAATACAGATATTGATACATTGAAGATTATATCATCGCATATTAATTTGGTTGGAGCAGAAATTGAGATGTTGAATCTTCCTAACAGAGAGAAGATACTAAAAGAAGTACTTACGCCGCTAAAGGACGAATATGATTTCATTTTTATTGATTGCTCACCCTCATTGGGATTGATTACAATAAATGCTCTTACGGCTGCCGACTCGGTTATTATTCCTGTACAAGCCGAATACTTCGCACTGGAAGGCATCAGCAAACTCTTGAATACAATAAAGATTATCAAATCCAAACTTAATCCGAAACTAGATATTGAAGGATTTCTTATCACCATGTACGACTCTCGTTTGCGCCAGGCAAATCAGATACTGGAAGAGGTGAGAAACCATTTCGCCGAATTGGTATTCGATACAACAATTCAGCGTAACGTTAAATTGAGCGAATCACCAAGTTATGGTATTCCTACTATATTATATGATGCTGATTCAACGGGTGCCAAAAATTACATGGCGCTTGCCAAAGAACTAATTAACAACAAATAATTCGACAAGATATGGCACAGAAAAGGAACGCTTTAGGCAGAGGATTGGATGCACTGCTTTCGATGGACGATGTGAAGACCGAAGGTTCTTCATCGATTAATGAAATTGAGCTATCGAAAATATCAGTAAATCCCAATCAGCCTCGTCGTGAGTTCGATGAAGCAGCCTTACAGGAGCTTTCTGATTCAATAAAAGAGATAGGCATTATTCAGCCTATCACCTTGCGAAAGATAACTGATGATGAATATCAGATCATTGCCGGAGAACGTCGTTACCGGGCTTCTCAAAAAGCGGGATTAACCCAGATACCGGCTTATATCCGCACAGCCGATGATGAGAACGTTATGGAAATGGCCTTGATTGAAAACATTCAACGAGAAGATCTTAATTCTGTTGAAATCGCATTGGCCTACCAACATCTTATCGATCAATACAGCCTTACCCAAGAGCGTCTTAGCGAACGGGTGGGTAAAAAGCGTACCACAATTGCCAATTACCTGCGTTTATTGAAGCTACCCGCACCCATCCAAATAGCTTTACAGAATAAGGAATTAGATATGGGACATGCCCGGGCATTGATCGCGTTAAACGATCCAAAGCTTCAGGTGAAGCTCTTCGAAGAAATTCAGCAACATGGCTATTCGGTACGCAAGGTGGAAGAACTGGTAAAATCACTTAACGAAGGAGAATCAATAAAAAGTGGTGGAAAGAAAATCGCGGCCAAATCTCGTCAACCGGAAGAGTTTGACATGCTGAAAAAACATCTCTCGGGCTTCTTCAACACCAAGGTGCAGTTAACTTGCTCTGATAAGGGGAAAGGGAAGATCAGTATTCCATTTAATAACGAAGAAGAACTCGAACGGATCATGGAAATATTTGATTCGTTGAAGAATAAATGACGAAAAAGATTAAACTATATAACCTAAACATAGCCCTGCTATTCTGTTTATTACAGATAGCAGGGGTTGATGTGTTTGCGCAACAAACGGCGGTTGCCGATAGTTTGCAACGGGTAAATGAAATGAATATGGAAAAACTGGAAGCAGCAATTGAACAGCCGGCAGATGATTTGCCGGCAACGTTGCTTACAACAGACTCGGTGGTTGTAGTATCTCCTCAAAATACCTGGATACCAGATTCGGGACGCGCTACATGGCTGGCTGTTGTGTTTCCGGGAGGAGGGCAGATTTATAACCGCAAATATTGGAAACTACCAATTATTTATGGTGGATTTGCCGGATGCGCGTATGCTTTGAACTGGAATAATAATATGTATAAAGATTATTCGCAGGCTTATTTAGATTTAATGGACGGAGATCTTTCAACAGCTAGCTATATGGATTTTGTGGCACCCGGCCAAGTACCTGATGAGGGACCCAATAGTTCATACGCGCAACGTTTCAAAAGAAAGAAAGACCGATTCCGTAGGTATCGGGATATTAGTATATTTGCATTTATTGGCGTTTACCTGATATCAATCATTGACGCCTATGTAGATGCCGAATTATCCAATTTCGACATTGGTCCTGATTTATCAATGCGAATTGAACCAACCATAATAACCGATAAACGGTTTTATAGTAATGCCATTGGTTTACAATGGAGTATACGATTTTAGTTTAATGAAAGAGAAGAGAGGAAGACGATGAAAACAAATGCACTGAAATTTACTTGTATGGCGATATTGCTTGCTTTTATAGCAACATTTCGGGTAAATGCACAAACACAAAGCGTTGATGTAATTGTAAGAGAAAACGGACACGAACGCCATGACACGATTGAACTTCCGGTAAGTATGACGTATCCTATGGATAGCCTGCTGAGTGACTGGAAAACAAGAACATTTGTAGTAATATCTAATGATGAATGCGAAACATCTACGGATAATCCTATGTTTAGTGATTCGGTCTATATCGACAGGCTTTCGCGCATGCCTACCGTTATGGAAATGCCATATAACGAAGTAGTGCGCCGCTTTATTGATGTTTATACCGGACGCCTGCGCAATCAGGTAGCATTCATGCTTAGCGCGTCTAATTTCTATATTCCCATCTTTGAAGAAGCACTCGATGCTTATGGACTTCCTCTCGAATTGAAGTATCTACCCATCATTGAATCCGCCTTAAATCCTTCAGCGGTTTCACGAGCCGGCGCTTCGGGATTATGGCAATTTATGTTAGGCACCGGAAAAATGTATGATTTGGTATCTAACAGCCTGGTAGATGAACGTCGGGATCCTATTAAATCTACCTGGGCTGCCGCAAGGTATCTAAAAGAGCTGTATAACATTTATAATGACTGGAATTTGGTAATCGCTGCCTACAATTGTGGTCCGGGAAATGTGAATAAAGCCATTCGCCGTTCGGGCGGTCAAACCGATTATTGGGCTATTTATAACAACCTGCCAAAAGAAACCAGAGGGTATGTACCTGCATTTATTGCCGCCAACTATGTTATGACTTACTATTGTGATCATAATATATGTCCACTTGAAACAAATATTCCGGCCGATACAGATACTTTAATTATAAATAAAAGACTACACTTTGAACAAGTTGCCGATTTATGCAATATAGATATAGAGCAGCTCCGCAGTTTGAATCCTCAATATAAAAGAGATATAATTCCCGGAGATACTAAAGCGTATACCTTGAGGATGCCTCATGCGGAGATATGCGCCTTTATTGACAAAAAGGATGAGATATACGATTATAAAGCCAATGTGCTTTTCGGCAACAGAAGACAGGTAGAAATAGCGGGTAATTCCAGAACTTCTGCCAAAGGAACTTCTGCCAAAGTAAGTTCTACCGCTTCTTCTAACCAAAAAGTAACCTACCACAAAATAAGGAGTGGCGAAAATTTATCGACTATAGCTGCCAAATATCGAGTAACAGTAGACAATATTAAACGCTGGAATAATTTGCGAAACAGCAGGATTAACGCCGGCAAGACATTGAAAATATACAAATAGCGGAGAGTTAAGAGTTGAAAGTTGAGGGTTAAAATCCAGCAAGTCAACTCTCAACTCTCAACATTCAACTCTCAACTATTATGAAAGAAATGACTGATGACGAAATGATTGAACAATCATTTCAGGAATTAATAGCAGATTATTTATCTACCAAGCACCGTAAAAAGGTAGAAATAATTACAAAGGCATTCAATTTCGCAAATCAGGCGCATAAAGGAATCAAACGCCAATCCGGCGAGCCTTATATTATGCATCCGTTGGCTGTTGCGAAAATAGTATGCAATGAAATCGGCCTCGGCTCTACTTCCATTTGTTCCGCCCTACTGCATGATGTTGTAGAAGATACAGATTATACTGTTGAAGACATTGAAAATATCTTCGGCCCTAAAATAGCACAAATTGTAGATGGTTTAACTAAAATATCCGGCGGGGTTTTTGGCGATAAGGTTTCTACACATTCCACCCAGGCAGAAAATCTTAAGAAATTACTTCTTACCATGTCAGACGACATCAGGGTTATACTTATTAAGATAGCCGACCGCCTGCACAATATGAGAACACTGGGATCTTTAGCCATCAACAAGCAATATAAAATAGCCGGTGAAACGGTGTACATTTACGCTCCCCTAGCTAACCGCTTAGGGTTACACCGCATAAAAACAGAACTTGAAAATTTAAGTTTCAAGTATGAGCATCCCGATAATTACCGCTTTATCGAGAAGAAATTACAAGCTACAGCCGCCGAACGTGATGAACAATTCCGCAATTTCACGGATCCCATAAAAGAGCAATTAGATAAAATGGGATTGAAATACAAGATTGTGGCTCGTGTGAAGTCTATCTATTCAATCTGGAGCAAGATGGAAACCAAGCATGTTCCTTTTGAAGAGATTTACGACATTCTGGCTGTACGCATTATCTTCGAACCCCGCAGAGAAGATGAAGAGCTGAACGATTGTTTTGATATCTACGTTTCCATCTCTAAAATATACCGGCCGCATCCCGACAGATTGCGAGATTGGGTAAGTCATCCTAAAGCCAATGGTTATCAGGCGCTTCATGTTACCCTTATGGCTAAAAACGGACAGTGGATTGAAGTGCAGATTCGTAGCGAACGAATGAATGAAGTAGCAGAGCAAGGATTCGCGGCTCACTGGAAGTACAAAGAAGGTGGCGGTAGCGAAGATGAAGGCGAATTGGATAAATGGCTTCGGACAATTAAAGAAATTCTGGATGATCCACAGCCCGATGCTATTGACTTTCTGGATACTATAAAATTAAATCTCTTTGCTTCGGAGATATTTATTTTCACTCCTAAAGGAGATATAAAAACAATGCCGCAAAACTGTACGGTGTTAGATTTCGCATTCTCTTTACACAGCGATCTTGGCAAGCACTGCATTGGGGCAAAGGTTAACCATAAGCTGGTTCCTATGAGCCATAAATTAAATAGCGGCGACCAGGTAGAGGTACTCACCTCAAAATCTCAGCGGGTAAAACCCGAATGGCGTAATTTTGTTAGTACGGCAAAAGCCCGTTCGAAAATAAATGCTATCCTTAGAAGAGAACAAAGAGGTTTTCAACGAAAGGGAGAAACCTTATTGAATGAATTTTTACTCGCCGAAGGCATACGGCCCGAGGCAGTAAAGATGGATACTCTTCTTCAGGCTCACAATATAACTACCAAAGAGGAGTTTCTGGGTTTTATCGGAAGCGGAAAAATCGTTTTAGGTGAGGTGGACCGAAACGCCCTGAAAGCCAAACAAGGAAATAACTGGAAGAAGATTCTATCCTTCTCTTTCGGAAAAGACGGAAAAGAAAACAAAGACATTGTTCGGTTTGTTGAAGAGCGACCTAAAGAAAAGATAAATACAAAAAAGATATTAAAGTTAACAGAGGATGCTATTCAGAAAAACTACATCATGGCAACCTGCTGTTGCCCCATACCCGGTGATGATGTTCTTGGCTATTTAGATGACCACGAAAAAGTCATCATCCATAAACGTCAGTGTCCTGTTGCTGTTAAACTCAAAAACAGCTATGGAAACAGAATTATCGCCACGCAGTGGGAGTTACAGAAAAATCTATCTTTCCTTGTTCATATTTATATTAAAGGGATAGATCATGTTGGGCTCTTAAATGATATCACCCAGGTGATCTCCCGACAATTAAATGTAAACATCAGAAAAGTAAATATTGAAACGATAGATGGCATATTCGAAGGGAAAGTGCAGCTATACGTTCATGACGTTGACGATGTAAAGGAATTAATATCCAAACTTCGGAAAATACCTAATATTAAATCAGTTACGCGAGTAGAAGAGTGATAATGTGCTAATGTGATATTAGCACATTAGCATCTGTTTCAGCATTTTTACCTGTTCGCTATGCTTTTGAGGATTACTTTCTCTTAGCTTTTTGATGTTGAGCAACTTCCATCTTATCGCCGGATGTTGCTTGCGGGAAACCATTCGGACTTCGCAAAACTTATCAAGAGTTTCTTGTGCTTTGTCGCACAACATTACCCATTCAGTTTCCGCAATTATTCCCCGATTGATTTGGTTTACTTCTATTTTAACCATTGCATCCGGGGTTGTGCAGATTAACTTCAAATCTTCTTCGGCTCTTATAGGATCAGCAAAACTGATATTGGTAATCCGCCTTTTCAGTTGTTCTTTTACTCTTTCAAGGGCAGATCGGATATTTTG
>DAIMFE010000022.1:0-35144 GCA_036724805.1 Bacteroides sp. | reverse complement strand
AAGGAACCCTGGTTGTACCAACATCAATAACAACAGCCCCTTCTTTTACCATATTCCCCTTAACAAAATTGGGTTGGCCTAACGCTGCGATGATAATATCCGCTTCCCGGCATTCTTTTACCAAATCTTTAGAACGGCTGTGGCATACGGTTACTGTAGCATCACCCGGATAAGCTTTTTGCATCATAAGCATAGCCATGGGTTTACCTACAATATTACTACGGCCTAGTACTACACATTTCTTTCCGGAAGTTTCAATCTCATAACGCTTCAATAATTCAAGAATACCATTAGGGGTTGCCGATAAATAACAGGGAAGTCCAATTGAAAGACGACCTACATTAATGGGATGGAAACCGTCTACATCCTTCCTGTAATCGATCGTTTCAATTACTTTCTGCTCGGAGATGTGTTTTGGCAAAGGAAGCTGAACAATAAATCCGTCTATGTCTTCATCCTGATTTAATTCTCTAACTTTAGCCAATAGTTCTTCTTCTGTAACATCGGTTTCATAACGAATAAGAGAAGATTTAAATCCACAAACTTCGCATGCTTTTACTTTATTGGCTACATATGTTTCACTGCCGCCATCATGACCTACCAGAATAGCAGCCAGATGAGGCCGCTTGCCACCTGCGGCAACAATCTCATTTACTTCTGCTGCAATTTCCTGTTTCACTTGCTCAGAAATAGCTTTTCCATCAATATTCATATTGGTTACGAGTTACAATTACTAACTGAAGTGTTGTGCACATAAACCACAGACTATAATATACACAACACGTTTATTATCCTATCAATTATCTTCTTCCTCTCGGCATCATTTTTCCCATTTTGCTGGTAGTAACCATCTTCATCATTTTACGAGTTTGATCGAATTGCTTGAGAAGGCGGTTAACTTCCTGAATACTGGTACCGCTACCTTTTGCTATACGGCCTCTGCGCGAACCATTTAACATCTCCGGATTAGAGCGTTCGGCAGGAGTCATGGAATAAATAATGGCTTCAATGCTTTTGAATGCGTCATCATCCAGATCAATATCCTTGATTGCTTTACCAACACCTGGAATCATAGAAGCCAGATCCTTGAGATTACCCATCTTCTTGATCTGCTTAATCTGACTAAGGAAGTCGTTAAAGTCGAATTGGTTCTTGGCAATTTTCTTTTGAAGACGCTTGGCTTCCTCTTCGTCATATTGCTCCTGAGCACGTTCAACAAGCGAAACGATATCCCCCATACCGAGAATACGGTCGGCCATACGTGAAGGGTGGAATTGGTCAACAGCATCCAGCTTCTCGCCGGTACCTACAAATTTGATCGGTTTGTTAACCACCGAACGGATAGACAACGCAGCACCACCACGTGTATCACCATCGAGTTTGGTTAGAACAACTCCATCAAAATTAAGCCTGTCGTTAAATTCTTTGGCAGTGTTTACAGCATCCTGACCGGTCATGGAGTCAACCACGAAAAGAATCTCATTGGGATTGATCGCTTTTTTGATTGCCTCAATCTCTTTCATCATCTCTTCATCGATTGCCAAACGACCGGCAGTATCCACAATCACCAGATCGTATCCTTTTTCCTTTGCTTCTTTTATCGCGTTCTCGGCAATAGCAACCGGATTCTTGCTTTCCGGTTCCGAATACATCGGAACTCCAATTTGCTCGGATAATATGCGCAACTGCTCAATAGCTGCCGGACGATAAACATCGGCTGCAACCAACAGCGGTCGCTTATTCCTTTTTGATTTAAGCATTTTGGCAAGTTTGCCCGAGAAGGTTGTCTTACCCGATCCTTGTAAACCGGACATAAGAATCACGGCCGGTTTGCCTTCTAAATTGATCTCGGCAGTTTCGCCACCCATTAATTGTGTAAGTTCATCATGCACAATTTTAACCATTAACTGGCTGGGTTTAACTGCGGTAAGTACGTTCTGCCCTAATGCCTTTTCTTTAACTGTATCGGTAAACGATTTGGCTACTTTGTAGTTAACATCGGCATCTAACAACGCCTTACGCACATCCTTGAGCGTTTCCGCAACATTAATCTCGGTGATTTTGCCTTCACCTTTTAGTATTTTAAATGATCGTTCTAGTCTTTCGCTTAAATTATCGAACATGGGTTTGAATTATGAATTTTTAAAGTCGCAAAATTACTAAATAATTATGAATTATTAATTATCAATCAATTATGAATAACGAATTAAATCTTCTTGTTCTGCCATTTTGCCTTTTTAAAATAAGCAGCACTGGCAGCTAGCAGTAATGAATAATAAACGATTTCGGTAGTGAAACATACTTCTATCGGGGCTCGTAGTACGCTGCCCACTAGCAACATGTACAGCGTATAAAATACTAATATTGAGGACTCTAGCAACAAGGCGGCTCGTGTATTCCCCGTTCCGGAAACACTATTGAATACAACATTAGAAATGGAAGCAATAACCATGGCAAAGCAAACTACGTACACCGAGACTACACACGATTCGATGAGGCTGCTATCATTTGTATAAATCGAAACAATGCTTTTCGGGAATAGGGCTATTAATCCTGCTAAGCCAATCATCAGCAATAGAGAAAAATGGGCAATCTTTTTAACAAGCGGTATTACATTATTAATACTACCCGCGCCAATGGTGTTGCTAACAAGGCTATTGGCCGTTGCCGATAATGCGTTTACCGGAATAAACATTACTACATAAATACTGCGAACAATGTTTGCTATGGCAAGTTCTCGCTGCCCTATACGTTCTACAACTATAAAGAATGCGAAAAAGGTTCCCATTGATAGGAAATATTGCAACATGGTGAAGCATGAAATGCTCAGAATACGAACCAGCAACTTAAAATCGAATGAGCCGAAATGATTCAGCGCGTACTTTTTTAAATCAACAGTAATATAAGTATAGATAAAATAAAAAAGGATAGAACTGGCTTCGGCTATTACAGAGGCGATAGCAGCACCTTTGATGCCCATTTCCGGGAATCCCCATTTGCCGAATATCATGGCATAATCTAAAGCAACATTTATTAATGCCATTACTATAGCATTAATGGTTAATACCTTTGTTCGGGTTATTCCAATGTAAAAAGCTCTGAACATTGCCCCGGTAAAAGAGAAGAAAAAACCAAATATACGCCAGTTAACAAATTCCATTGTAGCATCATAAATAGCATCGGATGAGATTATTACACTCATTATGCCACTACCCCAAAAGCGGGCGGCTCCAAATGCGCAAAAGGCAAGGGCAAATAAGAAGATACACCCCTGAATCATAACGGGGCCAACATCCTGATAGCGTTGTTCGCCGTTTCTACGGGCAATAACGATTTGTGAACCAATACTGAAACCAAATGCTACCGTAAATATACATATATAGAACAGGCCACCCATGGCAGCAGCGCCAAGAGCAACTTCGCTTACATGCCCCAGAAAGGCAGTATCTGTAACATTAATAATGTTTTGAGCCAGTAAACTCAGGAGTATTGGATAACTAACACTCCAAATTTGTTTGTTGCCGTACATTGTTTTAATCCCGCTTTACTAAAAAACTGCGCAAAGTTAAAATATTTAAGTCAGTGGGCAAAATTAGTTTGTATTCTATAGCTTGTACAAAATGCACGTTGCATTTTTTCAACAGCGCGTTGCATTTTCAAATTAGCAACGTGCTGTTGAGGCAAATGCAACGCGCATTTGGGAGAAATGCAACGTGCATTTGGAACACAGAGATATAGCGTTATGCGAAACAGAATATAAGGCGAAGCCTTATGCCGTATGGCTACTTTCAATTAGAAATGGGGTAAGTGAAAACAATAGTGCAATCCTCCGGGAAAAAATGATAAGTTCCACCAAAATGCTCTACGAATAACCGGTTAATTTCATTCTGGATAATAATTATCTGGCTTATTCCTGTTGCCAATAAGGTTCCCGAAACAGTAATAGTAAGATTATCCGATGAATTGATTTTATCAATGGTTATTGTTATCTTTCTTTTATCGCCATCAATGGCGGGCACTGTAAACATACTAACTAATGCCTGGATAAACTTTTTTGAATCGGTGAATATTTCAAAACATTTGGCATAGTTATTAATGGTGAGTACTATTTGGTCTCCGTATTGAGATTTAATGATATATTTAAGTGTGGTGAAGAGTTCGTCAATACTATATTTGCCTGGAGAAAATTTCATCATTCCGGCCTCCAGCCTTGAAAGGTCAAGCACATTATTAACAAGATGTATTAGTTCTTCGGAGCTTTTTTTGATAATCATTCCATATTCTTTCTGTACTTCCTTATCCATATTCGGTTCATCCGATATTAATTGTGAAAATCCTACAACACTATTGAGGGGAGTACGTATGCTGTAGCTTAAATTTGAGAGAAATCGATCCTTTATTTCATTCGCTTCATTTGCTAATAGGGTAGCATCTTTCATTTGTTTTTCCGCATCGCTAAGTTTCCTACGCACAACTATTGTTCGGATTGTAAAAGCCAATAACATCAATAAAATGATTCCAATAAATATCAACAATATTCGTTGCCTGTCATTTCTGAGCTTTTCCCTTTCAATCCGGCATTGATTTTTGTTGTATATCTTCCTATACTGAATTAACTGTTTGTTGGATACTGCTTGATTGAGCGAATCTTTACCATAAATGGCCCTCTTGTATAGCGGTAAAGCTTTCTCAATGTTTCCCATTTTCATCAGGATATCTGCTTTCATAGCAGTTTGTTCGTAATAATCTCTGGGTACTATATCTCTTACAATGTTTAGCGATGAATCTAAATGTAGCAAGGCGTTTCGGTAATCCTTTAAATAAACATAGTACTCGCTTACGGCTCTGTGAAAATGAATCTTGTATAAAATGAAACCATCCTTTAGTAATTGCTCTGCTTTAGCAAAATAGCTCCACGCCTTATCCGGATTTTTCTTATCTAAATAATAATAGCCGTAATAGATATTAGCCATCGCATAATAACTGTTGATAATATCGTAATAAGGATATTTTTCAAGGTAATTATCGATAGATTTCACATACTCATTAAGATAATGGTACATATTGGTGTAATCTTTTTTGGAAGAATAGCAATTGATAAGAACGGATAAAACATCGATTGAATTTATAGAGTTCTTATCCTCTATTCTTTTTCGTGCTTCCTGCAGTACGGTGATGGCTTCATCAAACCTTTCACTTCCGGAATAAGCCATTCCTAAACAAATATTAGCTTGAATAATTCCCTGCACATTATTTACCTCGGTTGCCTTTTTCAGCATTATTTCCGCGTTATACAAACCAAGTTCAAACTCTTCTTTCACATACGAACAATAGATACTGATTTTTAAAGCCTCAAAATAAACAAGCCATACTTTTTCCTTTTCTGCCAGTGGTATAATAAATTGGGTATAACGTTCTACTTCATCAAAATTCTGGCGGTTATAATAATAAATCAGGGTGTAATAGTTGCCATAAATATAATGTTCGGCAGATTTTAAACGTTTTGCTTCCGCAATTAATTCATTGGCAAGTTCAAGTCCCCATTCGGTGTTTTGTTCGGATAAGGCTAGTTTGCGTAAAACAGATAACCGCAAAGTGTCATCTTTATGGGTGGTTTCCAGCAGATTCTTCAAACTATCAATAACCGCGGCATCTCGCTGCGAAAAGCTATATATTGATATAAGCAGGAAAAATGAAATAAATATGGGGGAGATTCTTTTCATCGCTTATTGTGTGTTTTAATTGGATGAGTAAAACAGAACCGCGAGCCTTTAGTATAAGATGAATCAATCCATATTTCACCGCCCATCTGGTTAACAATCATATGGCAGATCGATAGGCCCAATCCTGTTCCTTGTACCCTGTCATTTAACTTTTCAAATCGTTTGAATAACTTCTTCTGATTTTCAGGAGAAATGCCACAACCCGTATCGGTAACCGTAAATACCATCATATTACTTTCTTTATCGAAGGTAAGTTCCAGCCAAATGTATCCATCAGTGGTAAATTTAGTAGCATTAATAATGAGATTAAATAAAACCTGCTGAAGGCGCGATTCGTCTGTTTCCAGAATAAATTCATCCATACTACATTTAAAGTAGAGCTGAGCTTTGGTTTGCTTTATTTTGTCGACAGTGTTTATAACATTTCTGCATGTCTTTATTACATCCTGTTCTTTTATATCAAATACCATTTTCCCGAAGTCGAGCGTTGTGATATCTATCATATCATCAATGAGTTTTATCAATAATTCGGAGTTCTGTTGAATGATGTTATTGCATTGTACGCGGGTTTCGTCATCAATAGATTTTTCTATCAGTATATTTGAGAATCCGGTAACAGCATTGAGAGGGGTTCTAATTTCATGGCTCATATTAGATAGAATCATACTTTTGGCCTTAACGGAATTTTCCGCTTTAGTTTTTGCTTTCTTTAGTTCTATTCCGGATTGGTGCAATCTTCGGTTGCTTTTATAGGTATAATAAGCGGTAAATACAATTAGCAGAAAAATTACGGATATAATTAGAATGATTAATCGTGTTTGCTCGTTTTTTGCTTTTTGAGTTTCAAATTCTATCTGGCTTTTCTCGTAAGAAGCCCGTAGCTCATTTACTTGTCTTACATAACTTTGTGCACGCAAAGAATCTTTTGTGGCTATCACTTGTTGAAAAAGGAGTGAAGCTTTATTCCGAAGTCCTAGTAATAAATATACATTGGCTTTTCTAAGTACCAAATCGGTATATCTTCCCGGATCGAGAATGCTGCCGGTTTGCGAACTTATATTGTTATAATGATTCAGGGCAGAACTATAGTTGCCCGTCTTTTCCAAATAATCCGCCATTACCAGATTGTATGTATCGGTTCGCAAACTTTCCGGTTCGCTCAATACCAGCTTTTCGGCTTTATCCAAGTATTCTTTTGCAAGTTTAAGTTGGTTAATCTTCACATAATACGCTGCATTATTTAAAAGGGCAAACAGATAAATAGGATTTTGCTCTTTTGTTTCAAGCAATAATCTATTTAACTCATTGAGATATATGTCGGCTTCTTTGGGCTGATCATTTTGAATCAGGCAAAATGAAAGTTTCTGCAAAACAATCTTGATATATTTCGATTCTTCCGGAAGAGGTTGTGATTTAAATTGGTCAAGGGCTTCTTTATAGGCAGTAATTGCTTCGTTAACCATGTTAGAATAGGTATAGGTATCTGCAATGCCGATTCCGGATAACTTTATTCCGATGGGTGAGTTTATTTTCACTGCTTTATCTAGCATTTGTTCCACCCATTCTACCCCCAAACTTATATCTCCACGGGTGCAATAAGCATTGGCTTTAAGAAGTTGAATTTCGAAGTATTTATTATAGTTGCCGGTATTTAGTAAATGAGCACTTACATCATCACACCATTGTATCACACTATCTAATGAACACGCTAAGGTATTGGTGATATTTCTATCAAATAATTTTTCCAACTGTACTAGTTTTATTCCGTTATTAGCGGCATAAAAGGGGTTGACAAAATGTAACACTATAACTAGCAATACAATATGTATAATTTTCACTGATTTGAATCGTTTTTAAAATGTCGATGTTATTATACTTGCAAAAATAAAAAAAAAGGAGAAACTTACTACAGTTTCTCCTTTTTTACCTGAAATATATTTTGTTTTAACTATTCATGCTCATCAGGAATTCATCATTATCTTTTGTCTTTTCGAGACGATCTTTTACAAAATCCATTGCTTCAATAGGATTCATGTCCGATAGGTACTTACGCAAAATCCACATGCGGTCGAGTGTTTGTTTATCTTGCAATAAATCATCGCGGCGAGTACTTGAAGCAACAATATTAACAGCAGGAAATATACGCTTGTTAGATAGATTACGGTCGAGCTGTAACTCCATGTTACCTGTTCCTTTGAATTCTTCAAAGATAACTTCATCCATCTTTGAGCCGGTATCAATTAATGCTGTTGCAATAATTGTAAGTGATCCACCGTTCTCGATATTACGGGCTGCACCAAAAAAACGTTTAGGTTTGTGAAGCGCATTGGCATCAACCCCACCGGAAAGAACTTTACCGGATGCCGGTGATACCGTATTGTAAGCACGTGCCAAACGGGTGATGGAATCAAGAAAGATAACAACATCATGCCCACACTCTACAAGGCGTTTTGCTTTTTCAAGAACAATACCTGCAATCTTTACGTGGCGTTCGGCCGGCTCATCGAAAGTAGAAGCAATAACTTCCGCATTCACACTTCTTGCCATGTCGGTAACCTCTTCGGGGCGTTCATCGATAAGTAGCATAATCATATAAGCCTCCGGGTGATTAGCCGCGATAGCGTTTGCTATATCTTTCATCAAGATGGTTTTACCGGTTTTGGGCTGTGCAACGATCAATGCGCGTTGTCCTTTACCGATTGGTGCAAACAGATCTACTACCCGGGCAGAAAGCGGGTCTGAATGACCTTTTCTGCAAAGTTGGTATTTAGAGTCCGGAAACAAAGGGGTTAGATGATTAAAAGGAACACGATCGCGCACAAATGCCGGGTCGCGTCCGTTAATCTTAGATACCTTTACCAACGGGAAATATTTTTCTCCTTCTTTTGGCGGGCGAATTACTCCTTCAACCACATCTCCGGTTTTCAGTCCGAAAAGTTTAATCTGCGACTGAGATACATAAATATCATCGGGAGAAGAAAGGTAATTGTAGTCAGAAGAACGAAGAAAGCCATAACCATCCTGCATAATTTCCAATACTCCTGTACCGGTTAGGATATTATCAAATTCGTATGGTTTTTCTCTATCAATAACTTTGCGTTCCTGCACCGGAGCCGGCACATCAACATATCCGCCGCCGTTATTCCTTTGTGTCGGTTGAGGGCGTTGGTTATTGTTATTATGGTTGTTGTTATTGTTATTGTTATTGTTATTGTTGTTATTGTTATTGTTATTGTGGTGGCTGTTGTTATTATTGTTATTATTGTGGTTATTGCTATTCTGATTCTGGCTATTCTGATTATTCTGGCTGTTTTGATTGGTTACGCGGGCACGCTTCGGCTGCTGCTGTTGTGGCTGTTGCTTTTCCTTTTCCGGGGTTTTAGCCGGTTCGGCTTTTGTAGCCTCAAATTTACCTAATAGCTCGCTGGGAAGTTCTATTTTAACAGAAGGAAGATCTTCAATCGGAATAAAGTCATCATCGGTTAGTTCCGGAAATGCTATCATGTCATCATCGATTTTTCTTTTCTGGATAGGAGCAATTTCCTTTTTTACCTTAACCGGCGCCTTTTCTTCAATTTCTGGTTGTTTAACCTCAGCAGGTTGTTTGGTTTCTTCAACAAGTTTTTCTTGTTTGGGTTTCCTTCCTCTCGTTTCTTTCTTTTTAACCGGGTTGGGTATTTTATTTTCCTGAGCGGTTACTTCCGGCTGTTGTTGCTCGGCTTTTTTTTCTTCTTTTCCTTTCTTTGGAGCTGCTTTTTTTATGGGCTTCGCGGGTGCTGTAGATGCGGGTGTTTCGGGTGCCGGCGCCTCGGCTTTATTAACTTCACCGGTTTTCGAAGCACTCATCACCTTATCGGCTTCTTTCTTCACACTCACTCGCGAGCGTTTTTTCTTTTCTTCTTCTTTTTTTCCTTCTTTAATTTTGTCGGCAGCTACTTTTTTGGTTGCTCCAGCAATAGCTTGTTCATCGAGGATCTTATATACAAGTTCTTCTTTTTTAAATGAATCAGCTTTTTTAATGCCCAATTCTTGGGCTATCTTTTGTAGTTCCGACAAATCTTTGTCGTTTAATTGAATAATGTTATACATACGTATAGGTAAGTAATTAATATATATTTATGTTATAAATTCAGGATTTTATCAAGCGGGCAAGCATAACTATATGAACGCTACACAGTGTCACTGGGAATGTTTTTTATATGAATATGTGCTTGGGATAATGGTTATTGAATTGGAATTCTGGATATCAGAGTTTTACATCAACGCTGCAAAGATAATACACTTTATTTGATTCTGAAACATTTTTTCAAAATTTAAGCATAAAAAGAATATATTTGTAGCCTAATAGTATACTTATGAAATTTACAAAAGCGCATATAATTTATTTTTCACCAACTTCTACTTCTAAACAAGTTGCCTCTTCAATTGTTCATGGAACGGGTATAGAAAATGTTTCAGTAACAGATTTAACGCATCAATCTCCTGCAGAAACGGAGATTTCATCGGATACTTTGGTGGTTATCGCAGTACCTGTATATGGCGGACATGTGGCTCCTCTTGCTTTCGAAAGGTTAAAGAGTATTCAAGGTAACGATACTCCCGCTGTTTTAGTAACAGTTTATGGCAACCGTGCTTACGAAAAAGCACTAATGGAGTTGGATATGTATGCTACCCGTCATAATTTTAAGGTTATTGCAGCTGCTACTTTTGTAGGCGAACATACTTACAGCACAGAACGGTATCCTATCTCTCCGGGGAGGCCCGACAAAGACGACCTGGCATTTGCGGAAGATTTCGGGAAGAAGATTGTTGAAAAGATATTAAAGGCAACTGATGCGGAAAAACTATATCCGGTAGATGTTCGTACCATAAAAAGACCAAAGCAACCATTTTTCTTTTTACTGGGATTTCTTAGAGAAATGATTGCTTTGCGTAAGAGTGGGATTGCTTCTCCTAAAGTTCCGGCAACGGATGCGGATAAATGCATCCATTGCGGCGAATGTGTTGAATGCTGTCCTAACGAAGCTATCGTTGCCGGAGATGAATTGAATACTATTGCCGAAAGGTGTATTAAATGTTGTGCATGCGTAAAAGGATGCCCCGAGAATGCGAGAACATTGGAAGTTCCGATCGCCCCTTTACTCTCTAAGTATTTTAAGAGGGAAAAGTGTCCGCAGGTATTGGTTTAAAACTCATCCACTTTCAAATCCGTTCTGTATTTATCCAACATACGCTGAAGCTCAGCGGTAACCTGCTCGTACCCGGATGTTCCATACAAATTATTCAGTTCATTCGGGTCGGCCTGGAGGTCATATAGCTCATTACAGTTTATATCTTCATCCTTCTTCATACTGCCGTTGCCATAGAAGTGAATGAGTTTATATTGATCTGTCCTAACTCCATCCTGCCGGCGAACATTATGAATGGCAGGATAATCATAATAATGATAATATAAACCGGTTCTCCAATTTTGTGGTTTTTCTCCTTTAAATAAGGGCTCAAGTGTTGTTCCACTCATTTCGTGCGGTTTCTCTATTCCGGCCAGCGAAAGGAATGTTGGGGCGTAATCGATGTTCTGAACGAGCATATTTGTTTCCAAACCCGGTTTAATGGCTTTTGGGTAGCTCATAATAAGCGGAGTGCGAAAAGATTCTTCGTACATGAAGCGTTTATCGAACCAGCCATGCTCGCCCATATAGAAACCCTGATCGGAAGTGTAAACCACAAGGGTATTCTCCATCAAGCCTTCCTTTTCCAGGTAATCAAGCAGGCGGCCTACCTGATCGTCGATGCTTTTAATGCAGCGCAGATAATCCCGTAGGTAACGTTGAAATTTCCATTTCAAGAGTTCTTCGCCTTTCAACTGTTGATTGATAAATTCTTCATTGCGCGGATGATATGCCTTTTCCCATGCCTCCCGTTGTTCGGGCGTCATTCTTTTGAGAAGATACTCCATTCCTTCCGCGCTCCATTCCTTATTATAGGGTTCTACATCTTTTAATTCATTCACTTTAAGATCGTAAACCAGGGTCATGGTTTTATCGATAGTCATATCTTGAGTATGGGCAGCAGAGCAGCGGGTACTGTAATCATCATGAAAGGTTGAAGGATAAGGAAATTCAACGTCTTCATATAAATCGAGATACTTTAAATCGGGTTTCCAATTGCGGTGTGGGGCTTTATGATGAACCAACAAACAGAAAGGTTTGTCTTTATCTCTGTTATCCAGGAACTCAATGGAATGATCGGTTATCAGATTGGTTGCATACCCTTCTTCACGAATGTATTTGCCATTAGAGTTTTTGCTGCGGAATTCCGGATTATAGTAATTCCCCTGGTCCCAGAGGATATGGTAATAATCGAAACCTTTGGGCTCGCATTGCATGTGCCATTTACCCACCACTCCGGTTTGATACCCTTGCTGTTGCAGCAATTCGGAAAAGAATGTCTTGGTTGAATCGATTCCTTTTCCCAATTGTCGCTGGCCATTTTGGTGACTGTATAGCCCGGTCATTAAACAAGCGCGGCTGGGTGTAGATAAAGAGTTCTCTACAAAAGCCCGATGAAAAATCATTCCGTTCTTAGCTAATCTGTCGATATTAGGGGTAGGAGCTAACTTCGAAATAGGATGCCCGTATGCGCTGATGGTTTGGAAAGAGTGATCGTCCGTCATTATATAAAGGATGTTGGGGCGCTCATCTTTCTTTATTTCTTTGTTGCTGCACGAAAATTGGGTAAACGTTGCCATTGGCAACAAAGCAATACTAACAGTTTTTAGTTTATTCATGATCTTTGATTAAAGGATAAGACGGGTGCAAAAATACAAAATGACCGCTATCTATACTAAGAATAACGGTTATTTATTGATGCGTATTTTTAAAATTATGCGATTTGTAGCATTAAACCCTTTGTCATATCTTGTAAAAACAAGGATAAAGAAGGATGAAAAGAGGTAAGAAGTAAGGAGTAAGAAAGCATAAAAATATCACTAATCTCTTGTTTGTTCCAAAAAAGTATTACTTTTGCAGCAGAATCAAAAACAAAACAACATTTTGATGAACGCGTTTGGTTTTACATATAACTTCTTTTTTTACTTTTACTTTAGCTGTAAAGTAGAGCGGGAGGTTGTGTGTATGCAGTAATAACAACGTGAATAATAAACTGAATATAGTAACATGAATCCCGCTCCGGAAACGAAGCGGGATTTTTTTTAATAACTCAATTGTATGAAGAAAGTAGCTATCCAGGGAACAGTAGGCTCATATCACGATATAGCCGCGCACAGGTATTTCCGGAACGAACCAATAGAGCTTATCTGTTGCGCGCGATTTGAGGATGTATTTTCCATGGTAAAGAAAGATCCGCAAACGATTGGAATGCTGGCCATTGAGAATACAATAGCCGGAAGCCTCTTGTACAATAATGAACTACTGCGGCAAAGTAATACCCAGATTATCGGGGAATACAAATTGCGAATATCGCATAGTTTTGTTTGTCTTCCCGATGAAGACTGGGATAATATAACGGAAGTAAATTCTCATCCCATTGCGCTGATGCAATGCCGCGAATTTCTGGAACAGCATCCTCATATTAAAATAGTAGAAGGTGAAGATACGGCCGGAAGCGCCCAAACAATCAAGAAGAATAATCTGAAAGGCCATGCTGCCATCTGCTCTAAGCCCGCTGCCGAACACTACGGAATGAAAATTCTTCAGGAAGGCATAGAAACCAATAAATGCAATTTTACCCGTTTCCTTGTAGTAGCCGATCCCTGGGTATCCGATGAATACCGCCGCGCTACCACCATCAACAAAGCAAGCATCGTTTTCGCACTACCGCATACCGAAGGAAGTCTTTCGCAAGTTCTCTCTATTTTATCATTCTACAATATTAATCTTACTAAAATACAATCACTGCCCATTATTGGCCGCGAATGGGAGTATCAGTTTTATATAGATGTGTCGTTCAAAGATTATCTGCGATATAAACAGGCTATGGCAGCCATCGAACCATTAACAAAAGAATTAAAAACGTTAGGTGAATATGCGGATGGAAAATCAGAAATATAATATAACTCCGGCCGATAGGTTGTTGGGTGTAAGCGAATACTATTTCTCAAAGAAATTGAAAGAAGTTGCCCGAATGAATGCTCAGGGCATGGATGTAATCAGTTTGGGAGTGGGTAGCCCTGATATGCCGCCTTCCGAAGCAACAATAAAAACATTGTGCCAAACAGCTCATGATCCTAATGCGCACGGATATCAATCGTACACAGGTATTACGGAACTGCGAAAAGGTTTTGCCTCATGGTACAAGCGTTGGTACAATGTCGACCTTAACCCGGACACAGAGATACAGCCTCTTATTGGTTCCAAAGAAGGGATATTGCACATCACGCTGGCTTTTGTAAATCCGGGCGATCGGGTACTGGTTCCTAATCCGGGATACCCTACCTATACTTCTTTAAGCAGGTTGCTGGGTGCCGATATTGTTAACTATAACTTGAAAGAAGAAAACGGCTGGATGCCCGATTTCGATGAATTGGAAAGCATCGATACGAGCCGTGTTAAACTAATGTGGGTTAACTATCCCAATATGCCCACCGGTGCTAATGCAACACCGCAATTATTGCAACGTTTGGTTGATTTTGCCCGCCGCAAACAAATAGTAATTATCAACGATAATCCTTATAGTTTTATATTGAATGATAATCCTTTGAGTATTTTATCTGTTGAAAATGCCAAAGATTGCTGTATCGAACTTAACTCTATGAGTAAAAGTCACAATATGCCGGGTTGGCGTGTAGGAATGCTGGCAACTAATTCAACGTTTGTACAGTGGATTCTTAATGTTAAAAGCAATATCGACAGTGGTATGTTCCGGCCCCTTCAATTGGCAGCTACTACCGCCCTGCAAGCGGATGCCGACTGGTATGAGATGAATAACAAAAACTATAGTAATCGTCGTCATCTGGCCGGAGAAATAATGAAAGCGCTTGGTTGTACTTTTGATGATAACCAAGTGGGTATGTTTTTATGGGGAAGGATTCCTGATTTGTATGATAATGTGGAAGAACTAACGGAAGAGGTACTCCACAAAGCGAATGTTTTTTTAACTCCGGGATTTATATTCGGAAGCAATGGCGCCAGATATATCAGAATATCGTTATGTTGCAAGGATGAGAGATTACAGGAGGCTTTAAATAGAATTAGGAAGGATTTAACTAAACGACATTGAATCAAAACTTAGAAACTTAAATACAATGGAATTAGAATCAATTTTATTACCGGGCGTAGATTCGAAACGTCCACTAATTATCGCAGGTCCTTGCAGCGTTGAAACAGAAGATCAGGTATTGAGTACTGCCCGTCAGCTATCTGCCAATGGAGTAAAGATTTTCCGTGCCGGTATATGGAAACCTCGTACTAAACCGGGTGGATTTGAAGGAGTAGGTATTCTGGGGCTGCCCTGGTTGAAAGAAGTAAAGAAACAAACAGGGATGTATCTTGCTGTTGAAGTAGCTACTGCACTGCACGTTTACGAAGCCCTGAAAGCCGGAATAGATATGATTTGGGTCGGTGCCCGTACCACCGCCAACCCATTTGCCGTGCAGGAAATAGCGGATGCCCTGAGGGGTGTAGACATTCCTGTTCTTGTCAAAAACCCGGTTAACCCCGATCTTGAACTCTGGATTGGAGCATTGGAACGTATTTATAATGCAGGATTAAAGAAACTGGGTGCCATACACCGTGGTTTCAGCAGTTATGATAAAAAGATTTACAGAAATCTTCCGCAATGGCATATTCCTATCGAACTTCGGCGGAAGCTACCTCACTTACCTATTATTTGTGATCCCAGTCATATAGGTGGAAAGCGCGAACTGATTGCCTCTATCTCTCAACAAGCCATGGATTTAAACTTCGATGGATTAATGATTGAATCTCATTGTAACCCTGATGCCGCGTGGAGCGATGCTGCTCAGCAGATAACCCCGGAGATTCTCGAATACATCGTTAACCTTTTGGTTATCCGTAGCGAAACCCAAACCACCGAGGGTTTACAGGAATTACGCAAACAAATTGATGAATGCGACAATAACCTGATTGAGGAATTAGCAAAGCGTATGCGTGTTGCCCGCGAGATTGGCACTTATAAGAAGGAACATAATATGCCGATTCTACAAACCGGCCGTTATACGGAAATCCTTGATAAATATGGTGTTCTCGGTGAGCAATGCGGTATGGATTCAGAGTTTATTAAGAAAGTTTTCGAGGCCATTCACGAAGAAAGTGTACGCCAGCAGGCAGTGATAATCAATCAGTAAAGGTTCGCCCCTACAGTGAGCAGTTATAACAATACATAATTATGCGAATATTAATTCTTGGAGCCGGTAAAATGGGTTCCTTCTTTACAGATATATTAAGTTTTCAGCACGAAACGGCCGTATATGATGTAAACCCCCATCAACTTAGGTTTGTATACAATACTTACAGATTCACTACTCCGGAAGAGATCAAAGAGTTTGAGCCGGAACTGGTTATTAATGCGGTAACGGTGAAATATACCATTGAGGCTTTTAAAAATATACTACCGATGTTGCCTCCAAACTGTATATTGAGCGATATTGCTTCCGTTAAGAACGGGTTGAAAAAGTTCTATACCGAGTCCGGATTCCGGTATGTTTCTTCGCATCCCATGTTTGGTCCTACTTTTGCCAGTTTAAGTAACCTCAGTAGCGAAAGTGCCATTATTATCAGCGAGAGCGATCATCTGGGTAAGGTGTTCTTTAAGGATTTATACAGCAGCTTAAAGCTGAATATCTTTGAATATACTTTCGATGGTCATGATGAAACTGTGGCTTACTCCCTGTCGATACCTTTTGTTTCTACCTTTGTGTTTGCTGCGGTAATGAAGCATCAGGAAGCTCCCGGAACCACATTTAAGAAACACATGGCTATTGCTAAAGGGTTGTTAAATGAAGATGATTACCTGTTGCAGGAGATATTGTTTAATCCGCGTACGCCTTCGCAAGTAGAGAATATCAGAACAGAGTTAAAGAATCTTTTGCAAATTATTACAGATAAAGATGCAGAGGGAATGAAGAAGTATCTCGCGAAGATAAGAGAAAATATAAAATAATGTTCTAGTCCCAAATGCACGTTGCATTTTCTCAAATGCGCGTTGCATTTTCAAATTAGCAACGTGCATTTGGGAGAAATGCAACGTGCATTTAGGGTGATACAACATTGCTGTTTGTACCCCCCCTTGTCGCTACCGATTGGCAAGGGCTTACTCTAACGGGTTACGTCAAACCGATGAAAATTCTAAAATAATTTGCTTTCAATGTTTGGTATTATATAAACTTTTTCTACCTTTGCACCGCGATTAGCAAATATGGTGGCTATAGCTCAGCTGGTTAGAGCGTCGGATTGTGGTTCCGAAGGTCGTGGGTTCGAACCCCATTAGCCACCCAAAACATTATTAAAGGCTTTGAACAAAGATGTTCAAGGCTTTTGTTTTTTTAAGGATTTAATTGTAAATTGCCACATATTTTAAAAACCTAAACTACATGGCAAGTAAGCACAACCGCACAAAAAAGATCCTCATAAGGGTTGGGATAGGAATCTTGGCAATTGTCTTTCTTTTCTTTATTGCCATTGGGGTAGTTTTGAACACTATTGCAACCCCTAAGCGTATTACTCCGATATTACTGAACCTTGCTCATCGGCACCTGAGCGCAGAAGTGAAGTGCGAATCTATTGATATTACTTTCTTTGGAACGTTTCCCGATCTGGGTATTAAAATGCATAAAGGCAGCATAGTGCATTCGGTATCAACCGACAGCTTGCCACAACCTGCTGCGCAAGATACCCTATTAGCTTTCGAAAACGGTACTATTTCCCTTAATCCCGTAGCATTTATCTTTGATAAGAAAATAGTATTGCATAAATTCGAAATAGAAAACGGAGATGTTTATGCTTTCGTTAATACCGATGGAAAAGCAAACTGGAACATTGTTAAACCTAACGATGTGGTAGAGGAAGAACAGGAAGAAAATCGGGCATTTGTTATGCCTGAATTAAATATAAAAGGGATAAGGCTTCAGGATGTACGTATAACTTACGATGATATGCAGGAAGATGTCTTTGTACTAGCGGACAGTATACGGATGAGGCTGAGCGGAAATATGTCGGAAGACCATGCGAACCTCAATTTTGGTTTCCGTACCGGTGGAATAACGTCTTATTACCATGGACAAACCTATACCGAAGATTTACCTTTTAGCATACGTACCCGTATAAATAACAACAGGGTTGATAAGCTCCTAACGCTTGATAAGGGAGCCATAAATGTTGGTATTCTTCAACTTCGTACCAACGGAACGATACAAAGAAATGTTGCAAACCATGCCGCAGATGTAAATATGGAATTTACACTGGATGCATCTTCTCTGTCCGATATTGTGGAAATGGTTCCGGAACATATCAGTAGCATCAATAAACGAATAGTGGCAAATGGTGATATCAAGACGCAAGGTAAAATCACCGGAGTATTAGGAAAAGATCAATATCCTTTATTATCACTCTCGGTGCAACTGGCAAATGGTAAGATTGCTTCCAAAAAACAGCGTGATAAGCCATTGGCCGAAAAGATAAACCTTAACTTTGAAACTGTACTCGATTTTATGGGAAAGCAATCATCCACATTTAAACTTCATGAGTTCTCTGCCCATTCGAGTGGGTCAAAGATTAACGTTAAAGGTAATTTTAAGGATATTCTTACCAAACCAACCATCGATACACAAGCAAATGCGAAGATTGACTTTACGCAAATCGCCCAATCTTTCCCATTTCTGGAAGATGTTAATATGGGTGGAATGATTGATTTTGATATCTCGGCCAAATGTTTGCTTGAGGATATTCAAACATCTAATCTTGGTAAAATCAACGTAAATGGAAATGCAAATATAAAGAATCTGTTCTTTACTCATTTAAAGCAAAACTTTTCTGTATATGCCCCTAATGCCGATCTGAAATTCGGAAGCAATACACAGGATAGTATCAGGGGCAGACTTATTGAAAGTCTTTTGCGGGGAAATGTATCGTTGGATAGTCTTAGTTTGAAGTGGAACAACGAAATTGAAGCCAATGCAGGAAGGTTATCGGCCAGCTTTAGTACTTCCGAACCAAAGGACAGTAGCTCCATTGCTCCGTTAGTAACCAATGCCCGCATACAAAATTTCCGTCTGAATATGGGTGATTCTGTTCGGTTAAGAGGATTCAGAACAAACGCTTTTATGAGAATTGCTGCCTCTAAAACCAATCGCGATTTACCTGAAATCAATATGCGTTTCTCTTTAGATACCCTTGCCGGACGTTACATTACAACCGGGGGAATTGTGCGTAAAGCAAATCTTTCATTGAAGTTAGACAAGCCCCAACAAAGGAATTTGGGCAGAAGGGTAAGAAGTGAAAACGATTCCACTACTACATCCCGAAGGGATACAACCCTAAGACGGCAGCATGCCGGAATAAGCAGAGAGCAAAGAGATTCGTTAAGGAAAACACATTTCAACCCCGAAGCTAACGTTTCAATGAGGCTGGAATCTCAGGAAACAAGAGATTTATTGCGCAAGTGGAGTGTGTCGGGAACTTTCAACAGCAAGAATATAAGTATGCGTACTCCATATTTCCCAATCCCAATACGGGTAAGGGAGTCGGATATGAATTTCACTACTGATGCCTTGAAGATTGATAAGGCAGATATGCGGATCGGCTCTTCATCTTTTGCACTAAAAGGAGATATCGAAGGTATAAGAAGAGCATTATTATTTAACGGTAAAGTATCTGCCAAGCTAACTCTGACGGGAGATTCTATTGATTTCAATCAGTTAATAAAGGCTGCTGTTGCCGGATCAGAATATTCTTCCAAGTCTACTGTGGAGCGGGATTCTATTTCTACTCTTGTTCTTGATGAAAGCAAAGAAATACCTGTTGATGTATATACCATCCCATCGGGAATCTTTGTAGTTCCTCGTAATCTGGACATTGAATTCAATACCCGTATCCGGAATGCAAAGATTGGAGAGATTGCTATAAGAAACGCGATGGGGAGGGTAATTCTTCGCGATCAGGCCATTCACATTCCTCGTTCCAGTCTTAATTCGGATATTGGTAAAGCCATTTTTACAATGGTGTACAAAGCCCCCAACAGCGATGGCGCTTATGTTGGATTAGATCTGGGCATTTCTCAAATGAATGTGAAAGAATTAATTGATGCTTTCCCTATGATCGATGAACTGGCTCCGATGCTCCGGTCTTTTGAAGGGGTAGTGGATTGTGAGATGACTGCGATAACCGAGCTGGATTCCGTAATGAATATTCTTTTGCCTAAAACCACGGCTTCGTGTCACCTGCGCGGTAAGAATATGGTTCTGTTGGATGGTGAAACATTTTCGGAAATATCTAATACTTTGATGTTTAAGAACAAGAAACGTAACCTTATTGATAGCATCTCTGTAGAATTTATCATGGAAGATGAGAAGCTGATGATATTTCCTTTCCGGGTTTCCATTGATAGATACGAAGCTGCCGTTGGTGGTATTCAGAACCTGGATTTATCGTTCAATTATCATATTACTGTTCTAAAATCTCCATTGCCATTCAAACTGGGATTAAACATTACCGGAGACATCGACAATATGAAAATACGGTTAGCTAAAGCCAAATACAAAGACTTGTTTACGGTTGCCAGAGAAGAAAAAATATCGGGTACTGTAAATATACGCCAAGAAATGGGTAATAAACTACGGAAGAGTATTTCCGAAATTCTTGGAAGTGATATACGGCAACCTGTACGAAGGCCAAGATCGTCATTACCGGATAGTTTGAGGAATGAATATTTCCGGTTGGATACTACGGCGGTAAAGATAAATTTGCAGGATAGTGTTCAATAATTATAATGTCCTCCTCCGCCCTTCGGGCACCTCCTCCAAAGGAGGATATCCTGCGGCACACACCGGGCACCCACAAGGGATGCCCCTACCCATGCGGCATCGTATCCTCCTCTGGAGGAGGTGCCCGAAGGGCGGAGGAGGATGGTTGTAAATCACTTGCTCCAATCACGAGGTGCAGGAACAGGTTTCCGTGGCCGACGGTTCTTTACTTCCTTCATCACTTCTTCTATAGCACGATTAAGCTGTTCATCTTCACCATTCCACTCCTTAATAGGATCATTATCAATCAGAATATCCGGATCTACCCCATGATTCTCTATCATCCAATCGCCTGTTTTAGGATCGTAGCTGGTAAAGAAAGGAACACGGATATCTGTTCCATCGATAAATGGGAGTGAACCGGAAATACCTACAATACCACCCCAAGTACGGGTGCCAATAAGTTTACCCAAGCCCAGAGCGCGGAATCCCCACGGGAAGAGATCACCGTCTGAAGCAGAGTATTTATTGATTAAGCATACTTTAGGCCCCACCTGAACGGCATCGGGAACCGTTCCGATTCTATCAGAGCCGCGATGCATAGTGAGGCGGTAAGGCTCACGAGACAAGCGTTCGAGTATCATTGGAGATACATTACCACCGCCATTGGCACGATCATCGATAATCAACCCCTCTTTATCCAGTTGAGGATAGAAATAACGGGAGAACTCATTTAATCCGTCTACGCCCATATCCGGAATGTAAATATATCCCACTTTACCGTTGGTCGCTTCGTTAACCTTGCGGATGTTATTTTGAATCCAGTTATAATGGTACAGAGAATATTCTTCTTCCAGCGGACTGATAACAATCTTTCTGGCACCACTTAGATCGGCTTTACTGTTCAGAGACAATTCGGTAAGAACACCTGCTTTTCCAACCAGCAATGCATACATATCTTTTACGGTATTGGTTGCAATACCGTCAATGGCAACAATATATTCACCTTCGGCAGCTTTAATACCCGGATCGGTTAATGGAGAACGTAGCTTTTTGCTCCAGGATGCACCGGGAAGTATCTTTTCTATACGGAAGAATCCTGTTTTAGCATCTCGCGATATCTCTGCTCCCAACATTCCGGTTTTAACGCGGGGTGCCCGTTCCATTTCTCCTGTACTAACATAAGCATGTCCACAGTTAAGCTCACCAATCATTTCTCCGATAACGTAATTCAGGTCGAGGCGGTTTTTAATATAAGGAACCAATACTTCATATTTCTTTTTCATCGCCAACCAATCAACCCCGTGCATGTTTTCAACATAAAAACCATCGCGGAAAGCACGCCACGCCTCATTAAATATTTGAGCCCATTCTTGCGGATAATCCGTGATAATCTTCATGTTACTTAAGTCAACGGGATTCTCTAATGTTACTTTCGAAGAAGGAATATCGGTTACATACAGTTGATTTCCTGATTTAAAGAACATTGCTTTCTCTGCTCCCCAATCAACATACATTACAGCATCCGCCACTTCGGTTTCCTTCTGTTTCTTAAGATCGAACATTTTGGTTTTACCACTCTGGCTATAATAAATTTTATCATTGTTACCATAAAAGTTATAATACCGTCCTGCGGAGATGGGTAAGCGTATAATTCTGTCTGTAATATCCTGTGGATCAAACTTTACGTTAACAGTTGGTGTGGTATCTTTTGCTTCTGCACCTTTCTTATTATCGGGTTTGGTTGGTGATTCTTTCTTTTCCTCGGTTGTAGCAGTGGATGTTCCATCCTTTTCGAGGAAAGGTGAAGCAGTATCCTTCGACAACAGAGCCAGGTAAACACTATTCATATTCGAATAAGTATGATTCCATTCGGTTGAGCTGTAAGTTGGATTGAAATCACGAGCCGAAGTAAATATCAGGTATTTGCCATCCTGAGAGAATACAGGTGAGTATGAATCGTACCAAAGATCGGTTACCGGATATTCTTTTTTGTCGGCGATATTATAAACATATATAATATCAAATTCGTTGGATGCAATACGCGAATATGTAATCCATTTGCTATCAGGAGAATAAGAAACATCACGAAATTCTCCACTGGGATTTTGTAGAAGAGTAGTCACTTTCTTAGAGGCTACATCAATAAGATTTACCCGGTTCTTACGGTCGGTATAAAGTACAGATTTGCTGTCCGGACTCCATAATAAACTGCGAATGTATGTATCGTTATCGGAAGTTAACTGTGTTATCTTGCCTTCAGTATCTTGAATATACACTTCTGTTTCTCCTGTCTGATCGGAGATATATGCAACATATTTGCCGTTGGGCGACCATTCCGCATCTCTTTCGTGCGCACCTGGGGTTCGGGTAATATTACGGGTAACACCTTTTTCTACCGGAACATTGAATACTTCACCACGAGCGGTAATAATCAAACGGTTTCCATCGGCCGAAAGACTTATGGAAGAAAGATAATCCGCCCCATTCTTAATTTCACTGCGGGCATATATGTTATCAGATGTAAGCTTGATGTCTACTTTACGAGGAACCCGTTCGTTGGCATCCATCTTATAGATGTATCCACCATTTTCGAACACAACCATGTTTCCATTAGCCGATGGAAACTTGATATCATATTCGGTAAAGTTGGTTACTTTATCAGTTTCGGCCGTTTTGGTATTGTATGCAAAGAGGTTCATAGTACGATCCCGATCGGATAGATAGAAAACAGCATCACCAATCCACATCGGGATAATATCTTGCGAGTTGGAGTTTGAAACATTCTTTACCTCTTTCTTTGCGGGGTTATAGATCCAGATATCATCGGCCATTCCACCCTTATAGTACTTCCAGGTGCGAAATTCGCGCATTACCCGGTTGTAAGCAAGTTGCTGGCCATCGGGCGAATAACTAGAGAACCCCCCTTCCGGTAAAGGAATGGCGATTGAAAGCCCTCCTTCTTTATTAACCGTAAATAATTTGCCTTCAAATCCATTGCCAATACGATTACGGTATACAATGTTTTGTCCATCGGGTGTCCATCCCATAACAATGTTATTGGGTCCCATACGATCACCAAGATCATCGCGGCTGTTGGTAGGGGTGTAGGTAACCCGTAACGGTTCTCCACCGGTAGCAGGAATAGTGTACACTTCTGTATTGCCATCGTACTGGGCAGTAAATGCAATCGTTTTACCATCGGGAGAGAAACGTGGAAACATTTCGTATCCAACATGCGAAGTAAGCCGCACCGCTTCTCCACCATTGATGGAAACTTTATACAAATCGCCGGCGTAAGAGAAAACTATTTCGCTTCCGTTAGTAGACGGGAAACGCAGAAGCCGGGCTTCATCTGCAGCAAAAGCCCATTGGGCAATCACTGAGAGCATCAGGGAAAAGAGAATTGTTATTTGTCGCATAGTATTTAATTTACGAGTTACAAATATAATGATTAAATGATTACGGCATTTTGTTGATTCTACATTTCTTGTATCTTATAACTCCTATACTAAAAGCTAACTTCATAATTATTCTAATAATTCTATATAAATGAAATGCACTACTGTTATTTTTTGTACTTTTACACATTCTTGGCGAATTTCCCCCCCATGTTTCGCCTTTCTGAGACTAGAAAAAAGAAAAAAACAATATATAATGAATCACAAATGGAATTACCTAACCATTACACCCGAGCAGGAAGAAATAAGCCAGATGTTGGCCAGGGAAACAGGAATTAGTCCTGTTTTGGCGAGACTTTTGGCTCAACGGGGAGTAGAAACACCTGTTGAAGCTAAGAAGTTTTTTCGTCCGCAATTACCTGACCTTCACGATCCATTCTTAATGAATGATATGGATGTGGCTGTTGACCGCCTGAACGAGGCAATGGGAAAGAAAGAACGTATTTTGGTTTATGGAGATTATGACGTAGATGGTACAACATCAGTATCTTTGGTTTACAAATTTTTGCAACAATATTATTCTAATATAGATTATTATATCCCCGATCGGTACGAGGAGGGATATGGAGTATCTATAAAAGGAATTGATTATGCTGTTGAGACAGAAGTAAAGCTCATAATCGTTTTAGACTGCGGTATTAAGGCTGTTGAGGAAATAACCTATGCCAAAGAAAAAGGAGTTGATTTTATCATCTGCGACCACCACGTACCCGATGATGTATTACCACCGGCAGTAGCCATTCTAAACCCCAAACGGGAGGATAATACTTATCCGTATGTTCATCTCTCCGGTTGTGGAGTGGGATTTAAGTTTATGCAAGCCTTTGCCATGAATAATGGTATTGAGTTTCATAACCTTATTCCTCTGCTGGATTTAGTAGCTGTGAGCGTGGCATCGGATATCGTTCCTATCATGGGCGAAAATCGTATTCTTACGCATCACGGATTGAAACAACTCAATAGCAATCCAAGTGTTGGATTAAAAGCCATTATTGATATCTGCGGATTAACAGAAAAAGACATCACCGTTAGCGATATTGTATTTAAAATAGGACCGCGCATCAACGCGTCCGGACGTATTCAAAACGGTAAGGAAGCTGTTGATCTGCTCATAGAGAAAGACTTCTCGGCGGCACTCGAGAAAGCAAATCAGATTAACCAATACAATGAAACCCGTAAAGATCTGGATAAGAACATGACCGAAGAGGCCAATGTTATTGTAACCGATCTGGATGGGTTGGCAGAACGCCGTTCCATTGTTCTCTATAACGAAAACTGGCATAAGGGAGTAATAGGTATTGTTGCCTCCCGGTTAACAGAAGTTTATTACAAACCGGCGGTTGTGCTTACCCGTACCGATGATATGGCAACAGGTTCGGCTCGTTCGGTATCCGGATTCGATGTTTACAAAGCAATAGAGCACTGTCGCGATTTACTGGAGAACTTTGGTGGCCATACATATGCGGCCGGCTTATCAATGAAGGTAGAAAATGTTCCTCTGTTTACTCAGCGTTTCGAAACATTTGTTGCCGAGCATATACTTCCCGACCAATTAAGTCCGGTAATTAACATTGATGCGCTTATTGATTTCAGAGATATTACTTCGAAATTCTTCTCCGATCTAAAGAAATTCAATCCTTACGGCCCCGATAATAACAAACCTGTTTTCTGTACGCACCATGTATACGATTATGGGACCAGTAAGGTAGTTGGCCGCGATCAAGAGCATATAAAACTTGAATTGGTAGATAATAAATCTAACAACGTAATGAACGGAATTGCTTTCGGGCAGAGTTCTCACGTGCGATACATAAAAACCAAGCGTTCCTTTGATATTTGTTATACAATCGAAGAAAATACGCACAAACGCGGGGATGTTCAATTACAGATAGAAGATATAAAACCGGCTGAAGAACAAGATTCACTGTAGGGCATTCCTTGTGGATGCGCCCACGATGGAAACAATAAAATATGTCCATTTATAAAGATATATTGAAACAATACTGGGGATATGATTCTTTCCGAGATTTACAAGAAGAGATTATCCAAAGCATTGGAGAAGGAAAAGATACCCTTGGGCTAATGCCCACCGGTGGTGGAAAGTCAATCACCTTTCAGGTACCGGCATTAGCAAAAGAAGGTATTTGTATTGTAATAACTCCACTTATCGCCCTGATGAAAGATCAGGTACAGAACCTGAAAAGGAGAGGGATCAAAGCCCTTGCGGTATATTCGGGAATGACCCGTCAGGAGATTATCATTGCACTGGAGAATTGTATATTCGGCAATTTCAAATTTCTCTACATATCCCCCGAACGTCTTAATACAGAGATCTTTCGCATAAAACTCCGTTCAATGAACGTAAGCATGATTACGGTAGACGAGAGCCACTGTATCTCCCAATGGGGGTATGATTTTCGGCCGGCTTATCTTCAAATATCAGAGATCAGAAAATTACTTCCCGGTGTTCCTGTTCTTGCCCTTACGGCTACTGCAACACCTGCTGTAGTAAAGGATATACAGGAGAAACTGCTTTTTCGCCGGAAAAATGTTTTCCGCATGAGCTTTGAACGGAAGAACCTTGCTTATGTTGTTCGTAAAGCAGAAAACAAACACGGAGAGCTGTTAAATATCCTTAGAAAGATATCAGGAAGCGCCATTGTTTATGTGCGTAACCGCAGAAAAACAAAAGAAATTACCGAACTTTTAGTAAACGAAGGCTTTACCGCCGGCTTTTATCATGCCGGACTGAATAATGACGTCAAAGACATCCGGCAGAAACAATGGCAGAATGATGAATGCCGGATAATAGTTGCCACTAATGCCTTTGGAATGGGAATTGATAAGCCCGATGTTCGTGTAGTAATCCATATGGATCTGCCGGATTCTCCCGAAGCCTACTTTCAAGAAGCCGGTCGTGCCGGGCGCGATGGGAAGAAAGCTTATGCCATTATACTGTATTCCAATTCGGATAAAGCATCTCTTCACAAAAGAATTCCTGATACTTTTCCGGATAAAGATTATATCAAACAACTTTATGAGAATCTCAACTATTATTATCAGATGGCAATGGGAGATGGCTTAGGTTGTACGTACGATTTTAATCTTGAAGAGTTCTGCCGCCGGTTTAAATACTTTCCCGTACCGGCCGATAGTGCATTGAAGATACTTACCCAGGCAGGTTATATTGAATATACGGAAGAACAAGATAATTCTTCCCGTTTGATATTTACCATCAGGCGAGAAGAATTATACCGTTTAAACACAATGGGTAAAGAAGCGGAAACCTTGATTCAAACTATCCTTAGAATGTATACCGGAGTATTTACCGATTATGCCTACATTAATGAAGAATCGCTGTCTGTACGTACAGGAATACCCCGCCAACAAATATACGATTTATTAAAAATGTTATCCAAGCGCCGGATTATCGATTACATTCCCCATAAAAAAACACCTTTCATTATATATACACGCGAGAGGGTAGAACTTCATCATCTGCAAATTGGCAAAGCCGTTTACGAGGAACGCAAGGAAAGATACGAGAAACGTATAAAGGCAATGGTAGATTATGTAACCTCTGTAGATAATTGCAGAAGCCGGATGCTGCTGCGTTATTTCGGAGAAAACAGCGATTGTAACTGTGGTGTATGCGATGTTTGTATTGAAAAAAAGAAAACCGGAAACATCTCTACTTCCGGTATGAATAAACTTAAGGCAGATATTTTTCAATTATTGAAAGATAAATCTCTTACCGCTGCCGAAATATCTTCAAAACTTAATGCCGACAGAGAAGAAATTGCCAACACCCTTCAATCTTTGCTTGACGAAGAAATAATAGTTTCAAAGAACAGTAAAATAGATATTAAACGCTAAGTTACGATTTAAAAAACATATAACCTTAAGTCAATTCACTGGTCAGCGTACCGAAACGCTGCTCAAAAACTTTTTCGCCATGACTATCCAAAATACAAGCGAATACGCTATCTTTGTGAATGTCAAGGCCACAACAGCTGTCCATAAACCTACATTTTAATGGTTAAACATTAGTTTGTCGCTACAAAGATAGCAGTGTACAGCAGAGTACGGTAGTAGGCTAGACGGTGGTGCTAATCAAAAAATACATTCTACATGCAACACAAGCAACTAAACTCTCGTTTCTTCCCCATATTAACAATGGTATATTGTTTAACATTCCTAGTTATATCCTGCGATAAAGACAATACTGAACCCGGTATAGTCTACGGAAAGAGAATAAACAAAGTATTCATAAAGGAGTGTAACGATGTTGCCGAATCTAATGATAATCGTGATTATTATGTTCATCTGGAATATGATGATCAAAACAGGCTAGTAAAATACACCGAAGAGCATCTTAACGTTTCTATGGTTACAACCCTCACCTGGTTGCCGGGTGAAGTATCTTTTGATATGGATGGCCGGAGCCTGGGAAAATATATCCTGAACGAGAAAGGCTATGCGGCAAGATTCGACATGGAATTATCGAAACCGTATGTTTACGAATATAATACAAACGGAAACTTGATAAAATCCACCAATGAAGATGGAACCAACACATACGGCTATGAAAATGGAAACCTGGTTTCATGGAGTTGCGGACATACCAGCTGCACTTTTGTTACTTCACAAACCGAAGACAAAATGGCCAGTCCGGCAATGTATCAACTATTGCATCTTTATTTGCAGGGAAATGCCTCGACTATACCGGCCTACCTTGCCGGACTTTTCGGAAAAAGCTGTTCATACCTTCCCACCGAAGGGGAACAGATTTTCACCTTGAATGGTGAAGTAAAAAGTACCTTCAACATGAAATTTACCTATGAGTACGATGAAGAAGGATACGTAACCCGCGCGACAGAAAGTCTGATTCCCGATGTTCTTTCGGGTGATATGAGAATTTATTACGAGCAATACGAACTAAAGGATGCCGTAAAATAAGTTGAACTAACGGCAAATCACACAATCACCGCCCTTCCATTATCTATCCTTATATAACTTCGGTTCTTTGCTTCGCGAATACCTTCATGTATGGCATGATCCACATTATTGCCCGTTCTTGCAAAACCAAAGAGTTGCGCAGTTACCCGTGATAAATCAGTAGTAGGCAAACTAATTTGGGATTCCAGAACATGTTTTACCGCATTAGCAATTTCATCGGGTGGCAAATCAAGAGCCGACCGTTCCGATACGGGTCGGAATGTGGAATATGACCTCATGTGCTCTTCACTCTTCCAGAATACAATAAAGTCACCATCCTTTTTTATGTAGCATTCAACTCCATTGAACAACTGGTCGAGATGAGCCTCTACCCTTGCTCCCAATCGGGCAATACCCCACGACTGGAGTATTCGTTTGCACAATAAAGAACGTGTGATCGGGGCTTCTGTTTCGATTATTTTTTTAATCTGATTGGTAATATACCTGCTATTCTCTGCCGATAAGAAAGCGTCTGATGAGTATGGAACCGATGGAAGATAAGCACAAATGTACTTATCAAAGAGCTTTTCTTCTTTCTGCGGTTCTTGAACAGGTAAAACATTCTCAGTAATTACCTCCTGAGTTTTATGAACCACTGCCGGTTCTTCTTTCTTTTTAAGTTTAGCCTTCTCTATCTCCCGCTTAATCATTTCCAGAACTTCCAATGGATTCTCCCACCAGTCGAGTGTCCAAACACGGCAAATATTCCAACCTAACATACGCAGAACACCACTCTGAACAATTTCCCTATCGCGGGCTGTCTTTGTTTGCCTGTAATTTTCGCCATCACACAAAATACCCAACACATACCTGTTGGGGTTATGCGCATCAACAACACCTATATCTATTTTATAACCCGATGTACCAATGTTTGTATGGACCTGATATCCGGAAGCTTCGAGTTTGCGGGCAATATCATGTTCAATTGATATCTTGTTATTCAGATTTACCTGATTTGCTCTATTTATAAGGCCACCCTTTTCCGCATATTCGAGGAATCGCTTTAATCCCGACACTCCTACCGCAGATGTTTTGTTCAAATCAATTTGATCCGAACGAAGAGTGGAGAAGATCATCATTTCATACCGGGCACGAGAAACTGCCACATTCAAACGCCTTTCTCCCCCTACCCGGTTTAACGGACCGAAGTTCATACTAACACGCCCTTCGGCATCAGGGCCATATCCAACAGAGAAAAGTATAACATCACGCTCATCTCCCTGAACGTTTTCAAGGTTCTTTATGAAAAGAGGTTCTTCGCCCTCAAGCGCTATCGTTTCCAGATCGGGACGAAATAAATATAAATCGGAAAGCAAATCTTCTATCAACATCTGCTGTACCGAACTGAATGTTACCACGCCAATACTTCTCTTTCGCAATGTTTCACTGGACAATCGCCGTTCTATTTCGTTTACTACAGCTTGTGCTTCCTGTTTATTCTGTCTGGATTTTCCTTTATCATAAAATCCTTCTATCCTAACCAGCCGCACTTTCGATTCGATATTATCCGGAGAAGGGAATGTTAATAATTTATTATCATAATATTCCGAATTGCTGAAGGCAATAAGGCTTTCATGTTTACTTCGGTAATGCCATAACAAGTATCGGGAAGGGATGGACAGCGCCAGACTGTCGTCGAGGATGCTTTCCAGATCTTCCTTATCCAGATTATCCTCATCCACCGTATTGACAGAAAAGAAGTTAGTGGGCGGCATCTGTTTCGGATCACCCACTATAATCATATTATTACCCCGAGCTATGGCTCCCACTGCCTCATAAGTTGGCATCTGCGATGCCTCGTCAAAAACAATCAAATCGAATTTATCCGCATCGGGGTTGATGTATTGCGCTACCGAAATAGGGCTCATTAACATACAAGGGCACATGCGGGAAAGCAATGTTGGAATTTGATCGAATAAACTGCGGAGCGATGTGCCACGGGCATTATTCTTTATATTGCGTTGCAGAATACCTACTTCCGAGTTCCGAACAGCCTCTACCGTGAAATTAGGAATATTAGCCGCCAGCTTAGCATACAGTTCTTTCTTGGTTATATCCTGAAAAGCATCGGTTAGTTCCTGATACTTCAATATAACATCTTCAAAGAGCTTTCCCTTAAACAGATTCAAATTGGGTTCGTTAGCAATTATATAATTAATAACCGCGTGATAAAATCCTTTATTAAAGCTATCTTTTAACCAATTTGTGGGTATATTCCGCACATTGTATTCCTCAGCCACAAATCCAATTCCCAGTTGAACAGCCTTTCTGTTTGCTGCCAGCCATTGGTACCAATCTTTCAGTTTCTCAATAGAACCCACATAACAATTAAGTTGGGTTAAAGCATCATCTATCCAATTTGGAGTATTGTTATAAAATGTATTATTATCAATGCCCAGCATTTCGGATATATTAAAGGTAGCATCCGTAAGTTGAGACACGGCATTTTTAAACTCCATTATCCGATTGTAATGGATCTTCCTGAAAGAATCGACTCCGTTTATTACATTTCGAGATAAAGTTTGCTTTACGCAAACAGCCGTGGGTATATCCTTTGTGAAGTTTAAAAGGAGGGTATCAAAAGATAAAAAATCCTCAATTATCGTTTCAATCTTGTTCCATTGTTCCGTTTCGGGTTTAGCATATTTCCCGAATAAAGTACTGAGTGTATCGGCATACGAAGCAACATATCTCTGTTCATCCTGATATTTAATAATAGCAGTAAGAATAGTTCTGATATCTAACTTTTTAATGGAACCATTATGAATGTACATGGCGAGTTGCTGATAAACCTTCTTTTTACCAAAATATTTGGGAATAAACCATTTACCTTCGGCAATATGCCATGTATTGAGCAACACCTTTGCATTTACCGCAAGAATATCTTCGGTAAAATACTGCATGATAAAGGTTTTGTATTTATCCCGCTCTTTACCGTGATTTACAATATCACCGCATTCGGCAAGTGTTTCGTTTGGATTTAGCTGTTCAAGCAATTCGGGTGTTAATTCCGGTATCCGCAATAATAGGGAGAAAAGCCCATCGGCACTATCGGTCTGGCTTTTGGTGTAAGATGCCTCATTCGTATCACCGGTTAACGAATGTATTGCCGAAGAACATGCTTTTAACCGGGTAAGTATTTGTATGATTTCAGTTAATGCTATCTTAACTTTTTCTTTGAGCTCGGGGGTATACTCCGGAATATTGATTCCCGCTAGAGGGTGGTTATTGGGATGTCCGCACGCGTTCCCGATACTCACCAATAAATCTACAATGTCTTGCCATTCTCTTATTTGTTGCCCGGTAAGCGTTGGAAACAATGTAGATGAGAAATTAATTTCACTCTCCACATCCAACAATGTATATCTTGTAATCGCCTCATACAGAGAGATGCCGAAAGGATAAGATTTGTGTAAAGCTTCAATATATTTATTGAGTTCCTTCCGAAGTTCGAATAGGCGGTTAGCTTCCCTGCTAAAACTTTCCGGCGATTGTTGTTTGGCAACTTCGGTAGTTGTCTTCAATTGCGATAGTACGCCCGTTTTCTTTGCTTTGTTAGAATGTAGTTCTAAACAGAAAGGCGACAATCCTATCGCTTCCAAACGACTTTGAACTACGGAGAGTGCAGCCATTTTTTCTGCCACAAACAATACTCTTTTACCTTTATAAAGAGCATTGGAGATTATGTTGGTGATGGTTTGCGATTTTCCCGTTCCCGGAGGGCCGTGCAAAATATAGGTTTTATCATTAATCGCCTCATAAACCGCTTCCAGTTGAGATGAATCCGCGCTAATGGGAAGAACGATATCGGCAGGAGTCATTGTTTTTTCCAGTTCAGCGGCATCTACACATTCATTATCCACCTCAAACTCTATCTTTCCGTTAACAAGGCTGCTCACCAACTTGTTACTAAGCAGCTTACGAGAATTGTTGTGGATATCGTTCCACATAATAAACTTATTAAAGGAAAAGATGCCAAGAATGGCCTGTTCTTCCACATCCCATTTAGGTTGATTCTTTATACTGTTACGAAAGATGGAATAGATAAGCCGAACATTTACACCACTTCCATCGGTTGGCAGGGGATCAAGACCGGGAACATTTATACCAAAATTCTGTCTTAGCATCTCAACCAAAGTGATGTTAAGCAGGGAGTCTTCTTCCCGCGAGCGGATAATATACCCCTTCGCTGCCGATTTGCGTACCATCTCTACCGGCAGCAAAAGAATAGGCGCATACCGCGGGCGTTCGCTTGTTGGTGTTTCGTACCAACGCAATAAACCGATTGCCAGATAAAGTGTATTGGCCCCGTTTTCCTCTATTGATAGCCTGGATGAACGATACAAGTGTTTTAATGCTTTATCCAGTTCGGTTTCGGGTAAATATGTCCGAAGCCTCTTTTGTGATACCTCCGATTTTATAAGTTCGATTATCGGATCAGTAGATACCAATGAATTATATAATCCGAAGTTATATAGCGGGTTATTCCAATCGTTTGGTTTTGGTAACAGGCGAAATTCGCTACCATCGGCCAACGCATCTTCAAACTTATCAAGATCGGCAGATATAAGTTGAAGCGTATTCTTTGTTATCCGTATATTTAACAAATTATTCCGTAAACTTAAATCAAGAAGTTTACGTTCCCACATCAGCTGTTTTGTTACCTGCACACTTGTTGAAAGGTTTGATAAATCATAAGGATTAACCGATTCGGGAGCGATTATTTCTTTTTCCTTCACTGTTACTTCCTCTCCCGTTATCTCCCAATGGCCTCCATTTAATATACGTTGTGGCAATGGCCGTATCCCAGAGAATCTTGATCTTTTTACATCCAGAGCCAATATAAACTCCGAAGTTTTTTTAAGGTTATCGTTCGCTATTTTTACTGCCCGATCAAATTCACAATCATTGCCTTTATTCATACAGGTTGCTTCTACCAGAAGTATCTCGTTTATGCCTTCGGCAGTTCTTTTCGTTAGGTAGGCATTATCATCTATTACGCTATCAGGAAAGGTGTCGGGTATTAGCCATGCCCCGCCAAACGCATGCCCTCGTGTTATAACAATAAGAGGATGCAACCCTATTGCTTCCAAACATGAGGCATATAGTAATGCCATGTCCAGGCAATTTCCTGTTTTTTGCGCTATCACATTATCAGCGAGCCGTACTCGTTGCCCTGTTTCTTCAAAACTCGCGGGCACGGCACTGTAAATAATTTGTTGTTCGGCTATGGCATTATATATGGCAGCCATTTGTGCCTTAACCCTGTTAGGATTCCTACTTTGATATTCGTTAAAGGAGGGGCTACCTGTTAATTGTTCTAAGATTACTGCTGCTCTGTTTTGTATCAAATTGATAACAGGGTGATTAGGTGTTATAAATGCGGAAAGCATTTCGGGTAACACCGAGGTTCCTGTCCACTGGTCGAAAGCAAGAATATCTACGAGGAAATCTGCCTGATACAACTGCAACTGTTCGGCTGTAATAATTAGCGACATATTGCCTGCCATTCGCTCTGTTATTTGTATAAAGAAGTTTGTGGATAGGTTTATGCTCAGATTATTAATTTTTATTATCTCGCCCGGGAAGATTGATTCTATATTATATGTTACCACATGGGCAAACTCCGGCTCCATATCCAGCTTTATCTGAATATTTTCCAGTATTTTATCCGATGTGTTTTCTACAGAAAAGAAACGTATAATGGAAACACGATTTTGTTGCAAAGCAAAATTAATGACAGGCAGATGAATGAATTCTACCTTTAAGAACCCGGAGTCATTGTTCATAATAATTTGTTTTTCAGCTGAATATAGATGGATGCAAATATAATAAATTCCTTATACTTATAAGAGAATAATTAGTGTCATTTTATAGTATTAATATCGAATATGTTCAATTTTTACATCTTCCACCGAAAACAAGTTAATAGTCTAAATCTAAGGGTTGATATTTTTAGCCACAGATGACGCGGATTGCGCGGATCAACAAAACACGGATATAATTTAATCCGTGAATTTAAATCCG